>JAMOVR010000377.1 GCA_027061945.1 Candidatus Heimdallarchaeota archaeon | reverse complement strand
ATGGTACTGCTGGTGGAACTGGCTTAGAAGAAGCAGTTAAACGGGTAGGAATAACAGCCACTGTAAGATTAGATACTGAGCCAGAAATTCTCACGCAAAAATATCCAACTATTGCAGTTATTAACGCGAATGGTGCACCAGGTCACTATACCTCTGAAATTGCGGTAAGATTAGTTAAGAAAATTGCTAGGAAATATGGCTATGGTAAAGTGTACGTGTATAATGCTAATCATTATGGTGCTGCTGGTGTTTGGAGTAGAAAGATAGCGGAAGATGGTGATCTTAAGGGGATCTCTACTTGTACAACAGTTGCAGTGGTAAAAGTAATGGGTGATGATCCTGAAATGCTTGATTATACTAAAGGTGCTGGGAAAGAGCATCGTATTGGAACTAATCCAACAGCAATTTCGATTCCTCATAAGGAGGGGGTTGTTACTTTTGATACGGCATGGACTAGAATGGCTGTTAGTTATTGTCTTAAACATTTAAAAGCCAGAACCAAAATGAAGATACCTGAATATATTGCTGATAAAAATTATAAAAGTACTCTAGATCCTCGAGATTTTGCTCCTTCTATGAGTGAGCTAGACAAAGCAAAAGGTTCTGTATTTCCTTTAGGTTCTACATTAGCTGGTTACAAGGGAGATTCTATGTTGCGTTTTATTGAGATGGATAATTCACTTGGTGGTGGTCCCATATGGAAAATTCCTCTTGGTAAAAAAGATGAGAGTAGGAGAATTTCCCATACATTTGAAGCACAAGTCATAGATTTTTTTTATACTAAAGAAGAAGCAAAACATAGAATTAGAAATCTAATGAAAGATTATGAAGAAAATTATTTCGGCCCAAATTCTCGATGGCCTGGAGATCGAGCGGAAAAAGCTTTGAAATACTCAATAGTGAATGGTATTCCTTATAGCCAAGGGCAAATTGATACTTTGAAAAGAGCAGCGGAATATGTTGGTATTGATTTCAACCTTGAACCAATTAGCAAAAAAGAATTTCCTGAAAATATTTTCAATAAATAGCTTATTTAAAAGTTAGTGACATTAAAAAACATACTATGTTTATTTTTGAATATTTCTAAACTTAAATAAATGCATTCAAAAAGATTCAAACGGAATAACAATGGAAATCCCTAAAAAAATAGTTAAAACACTAATGTTTTTTTTAGTATTATTTCAATTATTTCCGACACTTATTTTCATACCAATTGTTTCTAATCCATTAAAACCAATGCATGGATCTTTGTTTCTTCAGCAAATACCATTAATTGACGGGAAAATTACTAAAGGTGAGTATTCGAATTCGTATATTGACCCTAATGACGAATTTAAGCTTTATTGGAAAATAAATGAAGATATTATCTACTTAGCGATGGTAGGTAATACTACAGGATGGGTTGGTATTGGTTTTGACCCTGGTTTTATTGTTAAAGATGCAGATATGATAATTGGATGGGTAAATTCCTCTGGAGCCTATGCGTTCGATGCTTATGCAACAGAGGTAGTTGGTGGTTTTAAACTTGACACAGCTCTTGGAGGTGCCAATAACTTATTAGCATGGAATGGGACACAAACTAATACTCAAACGATTATTGAATTTTCTAGACCTTTAGAAACAAATGATAGATATGACAAAATAATCGTTCCTGATAAAAATACTACTATAATATGGGCTATTGGAAGTGCAAATCAAGATAATATGAATACTAAACCCGCAGATTTTGGTCAGACATTAATAGAATTTGGAAAAGTTAACGTAACTATAACAAAAGACGGAACGTCATTTAGCAATAAATGGATCATAATTGGAAGCATTTTTTCGATTATAATATTGGGAGTAATAATATATTATTATATTACTACCATATTCTTAAAAAATCGAAAAAACAAAAAAGCAACATAGCTTAAATTAATTTTAGATTTGAAATTTTTAGTTTAGTTAATTTTCATGCTAATTATCCATATCTTATTTTTTGTTTTTGGATATCTTAACAAAAAGCTATTATTAATTAATATCACAACTATTTATTTCAAAAACAAAATACATAATGCCTACTAGTGCTTATCTGAATGCTCATCCAAGCAGATATTTTCTTTTCAAAATAAAAAATTAGAAAACCTTCTATTAGAAAATGATGCTCTAAAGTAATCATCCCCCAGATATTTATGGACGATCTCTCGCCTTAGTAATGAGTATTAACTCCTTACCACGTATTAATTATTGTTCTTCTCTAGAAACCGCTTTGCCAACATAAAATACTTCAACTAGTTCTTCGTTAAGTTCTACTTGACTGGAAATACCAGGCAGAAATATTAAGAATTGGGGCATTATCACTCTGTCTTCTTCCATTGTTTTCTTTGCAGTTTCCCAAAGAATTCTGAATGCTAAAGCCGTATTTTTTGGATCTAATCTTTGTGAAAATTCATCGATTCCATGTATTGATGTCTCAGATCTTAAATGTAAGCTTAGTAATATTGCTGTAACTAAAACTACTTTTTCTCCTCCTGAAAGAGATTCAAATTTTCTTGGGGGTCTACCTGCTCCTTTTACAATAATTGATAGCTCTGCTTGCGATGGGTCTGCAACCTTTTTTACTCTAATACTAACTTGACCAATTCCAGTTGGTGCCAATAGTTCTGTTACTTTTGCACTTAGAAACGAAGTTAATTCGCTAATATCCTCCGCCCATCGATTTAAACGAGCATTAATATCTTCTATTAAGCCTTGCATGTGGATTTTTCTTTCTTCTAGGTATTTTTCTAAGTCTGCAACTTCTGCTCTTAATTTTTCTACTTCCGCTTCGTTAACTTCTGCTCCTATAATGTTTTCTAAATGCGTTTTTATCTTAATCATTTCTTCTTCGATAACATGGGAGACTCGAACGTTTTCTGGTTGTTCACCTGCTTCTTTTGCTAAAGAGATCTTTTCTTCTAATTCCCACTCTAATACTTCCAAGCTTTTTGATATTTCTTTTATTTCTTGAGTAATTCTTTTTAGTTCCCCGCTAAGTGAAGCTATAGTTCTTTCGGCTTCAAAAATTCTAGCTTCTAAATCCCTTAATTCTTCCTCTAGTTCGTCTATTTTTGTTATCAAGTTATTTGCAGATTGTTCATAGATCTCAAGTTCTTCTTTATGTTTTTCTGCTTCTTCTTCTAATTCTTGTTTTCTCTTTTTTAGTTGTTCTAATTCTTTTTTGGAAGTAATTAAATCAATGTCTTTACTCAAATCTTTTTCTATCTGATTGATTCTCTGCAAAATTTTGCTTTTTTCTTGAGATAGATCAATAATTTTTCTCATTAAAGAAGAGAGTCTTTCTTCTAACATTCTTTTTTCATCAAATTTTTCCACATCTTGACTCCCTCTTTCTTGGAATTCTCTGCCAAGTGAAGAAACAACTGGCGCTGGTGGTCTTGTAAATCCTCCAAACCTCTCGTAATAATCTAAACCAGACTTTGTTAAAATTGAGATTCTGTTTTTTTCTGCAATGTCAGTAAGGATATTAGGGTCATCGTGGTCGTAAGCTAAACCAATACTTACAACTTCTTTTAAAAAGTCTTTTACTTCTTTAGGACCTACTAAAAATTCATCGGCATAACCTTCAATGCCTTCTACTTTTTTTCGTTCTCTGTTTCCCATTTTACTATTATATCGGACTACAAGAATAGGAGAACGTTCTTTTCCAAATATTTCATCATAAATTCTTTTTGCTTTATAATAGGATTCTCTATTTCCAGCTATAAACGCAAATAAATATCTCCCAATGGCTTGTTTTACAGATGGTTCCCAAGAATCATCTGCTACTAATTCTACAAGTTCGATTATAGGACCAATTACACCATTTATTCCCTTTTCCTTTAATGCTTTTTGAAATCTAATAGAATCTCTTACTAAAGTTCTTTCCCATCCAGTCATTCTTAATTGTTGTTTTTTAGGACTATGTTGACGACGAGTTTCTTCTAATTCTTTTTCCCTAATTCTGCTTTCAAGAGCCTTTCTTTCTCTTGTTAAATTAGAAAGCTCTCTTTCGACGGTAGAAAGCTTTAACTTTAATTCCGTTAACTCGCGGTTCAGGGCGTTACGATCTTTTTGCTCTTGTTTAGCAACAATTTTTTCTAATTCCTTTATTCTTTTAACAATCTCAAGTCCTTCGCGATATAAACGTTCAACGCTGATTTCTAAACTTCGTTTTTCTCCTTGGATTTCAGTGAGTGACTTTTTGTATTCTGATAATGACTTTTTTACTGCTTCACGAGTCTCCTTTAATTTTTCTAAAACATTTTTTTGTTGGTTTATTTTTTCCTCAATAGTCTCCATATATCTTTCTCTTTGCTCTTTAGATTTTCTTAATTCATTTGCTGTAGATTGAACTTGTAATGCTTTTGCCCATGCTAGCTCTACTTCTAAATAATTTAGTCTTTCCAATAGTCGATTTCTCTCTTTAAACGCTTCTAATGCTTT
>JAMOVR010000376.1 GCA_027061945.1 Candidatus Heimdallarchaeota archaeon | reverse complement strand
AAATGGGCTGATACAATTTAAATAGCTCAATTTGTTGGAGATCATATGGAGGAACAAAAACAACAAACAGGTAAAGCCAGTAAGGCTGCTGCAATTGATGCCTATGTAAAAAAAATGATAACTGAGTACGACGAAGAAATTGATCCTAAAACAATAGAAAAAAAATTGGAAAGATGGAAAAAATTTATTAATAGTATTGGTGACACTTAGATTTTAATAACATTTACCGACAGCAAAAAAATTTTTTCTGTCGGAGCAATAGGAAGCCGGTTCAGGGTAATAGTGGATATAATCAGCCACCAATAATCCTGAAACCGGCTTTTTTATGCCATAGAAACAAGGAGAATCAAAATGCCAACAAAGGAGATGAAAACGATAGCATTTAACCAAAAAGAGGCGGCCTTGTATTTGGGAATCAGTCAAGGATTGCTAAAGAAAAAAAGACTCAATGGAGAAGGCCCATCATTTTGTAGAGTTGGGAAACGAGTTGTGTACCTGCAGGGTGACCTGGATGCCTTTCTGGAACAACACAGAATAAAAACAACGGGAAAATAGGAGGAAAAATATGAACCAGCAAAGACCAACAGGAAAAACCTGGTGTTTGTTGAAAATTTTACTCAGCAGAGAATCACCCAGCACTATGGAAATAGTAGAGCGTTGCCGTATGACACGCCCCGGCTCCGTAGTGCATCATTTGAGAAAAAACTATCAGGTTCCGATTGAAACGGTAATGGTACAACAGCGGAACAGCTATGGGGAAAAAGTCAAATTTGCAAAATACCAAATCGCTTCCGATGACATTGAATCCCAACGAAAGCGATTTGGACTTACGAAATAGCCCCGAGAAAAATCAGGCAGGGGTGTTGCCGCATCCCTGCCGTTAACTTAACGAGGTCATATATTATGTTAACCCGTTCAACAATAAATAGCAACAACTCCCACTTCAAGACGATGCCCTTACTAACAGGGGATTACAGGAAGTGGTTGGAAAGATTGAAAGCTGGCACTTGGGCAAGTCCCTTATAAAGCCAGGGGTTATACAATGTCGGTTATCTGGCTGCCTAAAGCCAGTCCATTATTTATTGATATGTTATCCATGACACTGGCCATTTCTGAACATGAGCAGCAGGCCGTAAAGAAGAACTTCCAACATGATCTTGCTGGATATTTTGGAGGAAAATTATATGCGAGCAGCCATTACCATCTGAATAAGAAGGTGTACTTGGAGGAACAGGGACAGATACTGTTTCAATGCCAGCCAAAGGCCTCAAATATGAATTTTTTTAGGATTGAATGGAACCCGGTAAAAGTCGCAACAGAAGCGGTGGCCGGCATAGTTGATTTCCTGGTTCCTGGTGGATATGCCGGGCTTGTTTCTTATGGCCGAATCACTCGAATTGACATAGCAACAGATGTTATGGGCTTACAGATGCGTAACTGCTTGTTTCATTATCCAGGGATGATGGTAGAATACAATTATCTCAGTGCCGGGAGCATTCAAACTGCTTATCTGGGAAGCGCAGGTGGAGTGAATCAGTTCAGATTTTACGACAAGGTGGCTGAAACAAAAAAATCAAATGCCACCAAACCCAAACAATACAAGGTTCCGTTGCCAAAACACCCGGTCACCAGAATCGAATGGCAGTACAGGCCAAATCTGGCAATCACACTACAAAATATCGGGGAAAAAATAGGGCCAATTTATCAAAAGTTGTGGTGCGGCCAGGTGAGCAAGATGCCTAATCAGCCGAAATCAGATTTTGAAAGTTTTGTGCATACAGTTATTAGGATGAGCCGTTATGAGGGATTACCCCAAGCTCTATACAGTATTCCCAAACACCACAGAGCCAAAGTTTTGTCCTATTTAAAGAAAAATCTCCATGCTTCATGGTGGTCACCTGATCGACTGTTGGGAACATTGCCAACAGCCATTAAACAGGTAAATCCACCACAAAATAAATATATCATCCATCAACAACTCAATAATTGCTATTAATTGCAATTATAAAAAACCAGAAGTAATTTTAATAATATGGGAAAATTAAAGCCAAAACAAGAAATTGCAGCTTTCCAGATAGCTATTGGACAAGACAAAAAAAAGGCAGCTAAAGCTGCGAAGATAACTCCCCAAACTCTTTCTGCTTGGCTAAAAGAACCGGCTTTTGAAGCCCAAATAAACAAGTATCGGTATGAGTGCTTACAAGAAGCACAGGCAAAATTCACCAGCCTTGCCTGTCAAGCAGTGGAAACACTTGAAAAATCATTAATAGAGGCGAAATCAGAACGAGTTAAACTGGAAGCTGCAAGATTTATACTCAACACTATTCAGATTTACCCATATAATGAAAGGGCGGGCGTTTTATCTATTGGCAAACGCTCCGAAGCTGATATTCTCCATGAAAGGAAAGTAGAGAAAGCTAAAGAGGAAAATAGGAAATATTTCGACAGTATTCTTCCTCTTTAACCCATCGCCTTTTGTTAATGAAAAATACAAAAAAGGAGAAATGCAATGATACGCTCACTACTCTATATCAATATTTGTTCTCATTATCTCTCATGTAAGTGTTCGCAGCTCCCGTCTTTGCAATGTTACAACTGTCTGCATATCAGATTTTAGCGAACAGTTATTACAGCATTGATTCGAATACTTTCTACTTAAATCTCCATTCTTTTATTGTACGATAAAGATTTTTTTCAATTAAGACTCGATCAGTAATATAACCAATACGACCTGGTGGAACTATACCACGAACAGATGTTTCCTCTACTTGAAAACCATTTTCATCTATAGCTTCAACCCGAACCCTTACATCCTGATCATTACTTAAATTTTCTACTTTAATTTTTATTCCCACATAAACATACCTATCACTTTCTTTTAATTTTTTTGCTGATATATTATAAAATTTAACATTATCTTTTACATAAACATTTTTTTCCTGCGAAGAATCAGTTCTTATCCTTTCTTTTGGAGAATAACTATTAGTATAAGTGACAGAGCCATCAGGATTAACTATTTTAACAACTTTAGAATGAACAATATTGGCATTGAAAATAATAAACAAAATTAATAATAGATAATTAGTTGCTTTCACACATCCCTCCTTTACCATCATATGGTATATGATATTATTCTTATAATTTAAATCAACTTTTTCGCCATATTTTGCCATTCATGAACAAAATCCATAATTATTGAAGACAATTAATACTAATACTATCCAAAAACCAATGGCGAGAACTACCGGACTTTGCCCAGATAAGTTCATCTCTTCCATAAAATTTATTCCAGTGCTTATAATGATAATTCCTTATTGTAGAATCAATATAAGCTATATCAGAATCAACATTGTTATTAAAAGAAAGATGAATATTCAATTGTGGACATTCGCCTGGCCCATCCTTAATCTTACCTGCAACTTTCAATACTTTTTTTCCTTCCTGCCCCCATGACAACTTCAAAGTATATCCATCTTTATGAAAAGTCTTTGCTGCATAGTCAGAAGAAGCGCACATAAAAATCAAAGACAAACAACAAAACAATCCGATAAAAACCTTCATATTTCCCTCCTATATTTAATTTTATAAACGGCTAATTATTTAATAATTTATTAATCTCACTTTCCATTTTTTGCATTTCTATAACACGCTCTGCCTGCTGCCTGGAATGTATCAAATTATTTCCTCTATAAATAGCAAGGGGGATGGTAAAAAGCACCGAGATAATCAAGCAGCCAATAATAACCTTTTTAAGATATTCAGGAACGACTGCTTCAGTCTCAACTTCTACAAATGCAAGTATTAGGGTTACAATATAGGAAAACATCCATGTTAAAAAGAAAATAAGACCTCTACTTTTCCCTCTACTCTCTGCCAACGCATCATTGAGGACAAAAGGGACCGTCAAGGCTAAGAGGGCAAGAAACATTAAAGGTAAGAAAAGGATATACGATTGGAAATATGGCCAAAATTGTTCCATTAACGTGCCTCATAATTTATGTAGTCGTTTCAATAATTGGTTGAAAAAAAAAGGGCATGGCTAATGCCATGTCCTTCTGAGGTACCGCCAAGCACCTTTTCTGGAACAACAACAGAAGCCACGCCCATCGGGGGCGTGTCTCTGTCAGAGTCGGTCCAGAAAAATAATTGTTGGCGGTTTTCAGAAGGCGCGATTCTGCGAGAACGCAAAAATTTTAACTGAATAGAAATTAAAACCTACATTAAACTTATTCCTTCCTTCAGTTTTATAAAAAGTAGTAATTTTGTCTTTAACATATAAAAGTATCAAACAAGGAAATAAAAAAATCAAGATTTTTTAACTCAACATTCTTCTCTGAAACCCCATACAGCATGGAACCGGCATGAAACCAGCCCTCCTCCCTCAAACAAAAAAGGAGCTGCCCTTCGAGCAACTCCTTAATTTTAATAGAAATATGTGGTCGGGGCGGCAGGATTCGAACCTGCGACCTCCTGCTCCCAAGGCAGGCGCGC
>JAMOVR010000375.1 GCA_027061945.1 Candidatus Heimdallarchaeota archaeon | reverse complement strand
ATTTCAGAACAATACGGTTAATGGAAAAGAAATATTGTGGTATGAAAATATTACTGATATAATAATTAGTAACAAAGATGTTTCAGCAATATTCCTAATAAATGTGTCAAACGTCAAGATAATTCAATCTACTATTTCTAATGGTTTTTATGGCATAGGTGTATTTCATACTACTAATGTGTATATTGAAAATGTCAACCTTCAATCTAATTTTTTTGGCGTCATTGGGATATACAATTTTAACATTACTTGCAATAATCTCTATGTAGTTAATACAAACTACACTGCAATTTATTTGTATAATATACAGAACTCTACAATCAAAAACACTGTTATGAATAACAATGATTATGGCATTTTATTAAGTTCTTCAACCAATGTTTACATCGAGGATAACTATTTTTATAATTCCAATGAAAGCGGAATAAAAAGTTATTTGAACAGTTATATTCATATCTATAGAAATAAGTTCCAAAACATTATGTTTACGGACCTATATGGTTCTAGAACCCAAAATTATTACATTAAAGATAATATTATGGAAAAAGGAATTATATTAGATACTGGATACACATCTCAAAATTACTTTACATTCAATGAATTTTCAAATAATACGGTTAATGGAAAAAAAATTATACTGATATTAAACCAATATGCAACTCAAATAATAAACAATGCTGCTCAGGTTATTTTAGTCAATGCTTCTAACGTAATAGTAACTAATAATCAGTTTGAAGCAGTGGCATATCCTATTTTTACTTACAATACAAGCAACACATTAATTATGGAGAATCATTTCTCAAATAACTATTATTCCATATATTTATCATATTCACGTGGAATAATATTGCTGAACAATGAATTTAACAATGTTTCTAAATTTTCAATATGGTTAGAACATGGCTACAATATAACAATAAAACAGAATAATTTATTGGAAAGTACTGCTTTTGGCATAGATATTTATCTATCTGAAAAAGTTATGATTTTTGAGAATATAATAAAGTCACCTCAGAAATCATTAACAATGGTGAAAAGTAATAACATAACAATTGAAGAAAACAATATTTCAGATAGTACTGATGGCATATTTGTGTATCTTTCTTCAAATGTTACTGCTATAAACAATAATTTATATAACGCTTCATTTGTTTTTAATCTTCTCTCAGTTTCTGACTTTGAAACAATTTATTTAAAAAACAACAAAGTAAATGATTACCCTGTATTTTATTTATTAGAAGAATATAATCAAGTGATAGAAAACCAAAAAGTTGGACAAATAATATTGGTAGGAAGTAAAAATATTACAATCACTAATGTTGAATTGAACCAAACGTTTTATCCGTTCATCGCATTTAATTCCTCGAATATAGTTATTTCTAATATTAAAATTTCGAGAGTAGGCATAGCTTTGCAATTCCAACACATAAATAACGCAACAATACTAAATAGCACATTATCTAACGTCCAAAACGGAGCTTATTTTAAGGATAGTGAGAATATTCTTCTTTCAAATAATATGTTTGAAAACTATACTAGTTATGCTTTAGTATTTGATGTGACCACTAACTCATTGGTTACTCATAATGAATTTAACAATGCAACTTTAGTTAACATTACTTCTGCATTAGATAACGGTAAAAACAATGTTTTCTTAAATAATCAATGGGCAAAATGGGTCTCTCCAGATGACAACAATGATAATATAGTAGATAGCCCTTATTATTTAGACGGTAAAGATGAAAACTATGATTTATATCCCCTTGCAATAAAAGAGATAACTCCCACACTCAGTTCCGAAGAGCAGAATAGCAGTTCTTCAGTAGTACCTACACTAAATAATCTGTTGTTTTTAGCGATTATCACAATTATAGTTGTTATAATTACCGTTGGGGTTGTAATATTCTATCTTAAAAAGAAAAGAAAACTTGTTTCTCCAACTTCTCAAGAGAAACTTAGGTCTTAAAAGTTTAAAACGATTTGAGGAATAATTAAAATCAAAAAAAAACACATGTTTATTTATTTCCTTTATTTTTATTTATAACTCTAAAATATCCTCTCTTTCTAATAATCTGTTAATTAACTATGTGTAAAAGCAAATGCATAGAAAAAAATTAATAATATTTTTTAGACCCCTATTTAAATGGAAATTTATAAAGACCCAGAAAAGACAAAAAAAGAAGTAACTGAGCTGTTACAAGAACTAATTAGAAACAAATGCGTTAACGATGGGACACATGCAGAAGAAATGAGGAACATTGAAACAATTGCTAGATATCTAGATAAATATGGGCTTGAATACGAGATATTTGAATCAACCAAAGACCGCGGTAATTTATTGGCTACTTTTGGAAACAATAACCCTCGAGTAATGCTTGGACCAAGTCATGTTGATGTGGTGCCCGCAGTGGATGAAGGTTGGGAAGTTCCTCCGTTCTCTGGTGAGATCAAGGATGGCTATATATACGGAAGAGGAGCTATAGACATGTTAAATACTGTAGCGGCTCAAACTGTTGCATATGCTCATCTAGTTACAAATCCTGAATTTAAACCGAAGGGAACATTAATGTTAGGAATTGTATCTGATGAAGAAGCTGGAGGAAAGTGGGGAGTAGAATGGCTCCTAAAAAATCATTATGATAAATGGAAAGCAGATTATGTCATGACTGAAACTGGTGGTTTTTCGTTAGCATCAGGAACAAATAACGTATTAATGCAAGTAGGTGAAAAAGGCATTTACGCAACAAAAATAAGATATGAAGGAAAACAAGGCCATGGTTCCATGCCTTTAGCTTCAGACAACGCGTTAGTAAAAGTATCAGAAGCGATGTACAGATTAGGAAATTATAATCCACCCGTAGAGATCCAGCCGTACTGGAAAGAATTTGTAAATTCCTTCCCTATTTCAAGTATCCAGAAAAAATTACTTACAAGCAAGATTTTTTTGCCTAAAATAATAAAAAGCCTACATGAAAAAGGAGATCCTATTGCGCCATTAGCCCATGCCTTGACAAGTATGACTATTTCTCCAAATAACATTAAAGGAACTATTAAATTCAATGTGATACCAGGAGATGTTACTGGAGAAGTAGATATTCGTCTTTTACCTGGCCAGGACGAAAAATATGCAATAAAACATATTAAAAAAGCATTAGGAAAAGACTTGTTCCAAAAATTAGAAATTACTCATTCCTTGTATTATCCAGGGAATGCTAGTCCTTTTGATACTCCTCTATGGGAAGCAATGGAAAAGGCTGTAAACGAATTAATTCCAAATAGTAGGATCACTCCATTAGTTATTCCTGCTGTAACAGATGGAAGGTTTTATCGATTAAAAGGAGCTGTCGCTTACGGTGCTTTCTTGTTCTCTCCAGACGAGAGTATGAAAGATTTCTTATCTTTGTATCATGGGAAAAACGAGCGAATAAGTGTTAAGTCTCTCTGGTTAGGGACACAATTCTTCGCAAAAACAATTGTAAATATGTTAGGGTCATAAACAAACTTATTGGGCGTTTTTTAAACATGCCTCTTTTATTATTTTTTAAAAAATATTCCCACTTCTGTTTAATTTTTAAACAATTTTTTTAGCTAACAAGTATCTTCTATACTGATTTCTTTCTTCTTTTCTAAGATAATCCTTTCTTGCTTGCTTTCTTCTAATGCCTTTTGGAAAATATCATGTAATTCCCGGTATTGAGAAAGAATTTCTTCTCCAAGTTCTGTTAATTTTGTACCTCCTTTACCTCCCTTAGAAGAGATTACTATTTTTTCGGGAGATATTTTTTCATTTATAGAATCAATCATTTGCCATGCCTTTTTAAAATCAATTCCTAGTAAATGAGAGGCTTTATTAATTGAACCTGTTTCTCTTATTGCTTCTAAAAGCCGGATTTTTTGTTCTCCCAACAATGGAATGGTTCCCTCTTTAGTCTCGATCTCAAACCAAATTTTGTAACCTACTAATAACTTCAGTTTGCTCATCTTCTAACAAACTTATGTTTCTCCCCTACTTAAGAATTATTCCAAAATAACATAATTAGCTATGTTATAAAACGTAAACTATTCCTTGCTTCGCACGGAACCCTTTCACAAAGATCTCTCTTTAAGAGGTATACCCAATAAAAACATGCTTATAATATGGGGATATAAGGATCTCGGCTTTCATCCCTAACCTACCTAGCAAATGGGGGATTCCCAGCCGATAAAGTTAAAGCTAAAAATTCAGGAGTTATAAAGTAAATACTCCTAATACAGGATAGTGATCCGAAGCTGTTGTCCAAGTCAAGACATCGCAACTAACCACTGAAACTCCTGAATAAAAAATAAAGTCAATAGTGTTTGTTCCACTAACCGTTGTAGGTACATAGTTATCACCATGAATTGCGTAGAACGCATCTGAAACACCAGATCTTAATATTGTATTTATTTGAATAGAACCAGGAACTGAATTAAAGTCTCCTAATAGAATTATTGGGCCATTTAATGACTTTATTATTTCTGCGGTTTTTTCTGCTTGTGCTTGCCGATCATCTTCATATCCACCAAAATGTGCTGATAAAACGTTTATTACCGTTCCATTAACGATTACTTTGGCGACTAAGAGAACTGCATATTCTCCTCGGGATGGAAGTATAATTGCTTCTGTAGAAATAAAAGGATATAATGACAAAATTGCGTTTCCAAAAGTACTGTCTTTTGGGCTGGGTCCTTCAAATACATACATCTTTAGTGTCTCTCCAAGCCACCAAGCAATATCTTTGTTTCCAGTACTGATCCTCATAGTTTCTGTTTCTTGAAGTCCGACTATTGTTGCATGTATATTTCTTATAACTTCAGCCACTTCCTCAAAATTGATATTACCTTTCGCATCAAAACCTTGCTGGATATTATATTGCAAAGCAATTATCGGGCCATTAATACTTGCGTTGTTCTTTGAAACTAGTAATGTTCTTCCTGTAAAAACAACAGGTGTAAATATTAAAATAAAAATCAAGAATACTAAAACAAAACGTTTTAGTCCATTGTTTTTTTCATTATCTTGAGTTATTTTTATTTTATCCATGAGAAATCCTAAAAATACTGTTAGAACAAGTAAAGAAATCATTAATAAAATCTCTTCTGCTCCACGAAAGATATATCCACCAGGCACATAATCAAATACTACGGTAAATATTGAAAAAACTGCCATTAAAATATATACCGTGATTCCTAAGAATACACTTTTCCCATAGCTAAAATAATCAAACATATTAATGGTATAAAACCATAAAATTGGGAGTAAAAATGCGATAATTAATCCGCCAATTTCTCCCATTATCCCATAATTATAACTAAAGACTGCACCAGCTAAGAGTAAAATAACTGAGAAACTTATAAGGACTGTACTGTTGTTAATATATTTACTAAAATGAATTATTTCACTTTTTTCATTAGAATTGTTTAAAAAAGCAATACTTATGATCCCTAAACCAAGACACACAATAACTAATATACCATGTTTTTCTGGATTTAGGTTTTCCCATCTAGGGATTACGCCGTAACCAGAAAATAACCAGTGGGTTATAAATAATAATAAACCAAAATTAATTCCTAATAACCATGGAGATGTTTTAGATACCTTTTCCACATGAGCTATTAGTTCTCCCCTAAACACTTGGACAATATAAGAAGAAAACGAGAGTAGTATAATACCAATTAGTACTGTCCACCAAGAATACCATAAAATACTTCTTGAGAACCATGCCATTTTTAACAGTAATGAAACTAATAGTCCTAATAAAAACCCTTCTAACGCTATTTTTCTAATTGTTGGCTTGTCCTTCCAATATATTATGAAACCTGTTAACAATGCTGTTGTACCAATCCCAAGTAAAAAACCTCTTAAAAATGGACTGCTAAAATAAAAAGACATGTAACCTATCGCCCCAATACTGAACAATAATCCCCTGTTTAACTCTAAAAATGCTCTAAATTTCCAATATCCTAAGAATATTGGTATATAAAGTAGAAATAGGTATAAGATGGCTCCGTTAATTGAAAGAGTCATCAGATTTAACAAATAAATATCGCTGAAAAACTCTAAAAGTAATATCCAGAACGAAGTCCCTAACCAGACCAGTCCTGCTAGTAGAATGCTCTGTTTTTTCAATGTTCCAAAGGACATAAGAAATGATTGTAAGTTAGAAAATAAAATTATTTCTCTCAAATCGGTGTTAGAATTCCCCTTAATTTATTATTCTGACTTTAATATTTAATTCAAAAAATCCCTTTTACGCAGGTAATAATATCTCTCGTAGTAAGCATTTATTTCTTGATATTGACATACTTCTGCGACTAAAATTGTGAGGTTCGATTGATAAGTAAGTGTATATCGGAGATAAAAAAATATAACGAGATTGTTAAACCTATTTATTTATTGGTTATTTTTCTTCTCAAATGTTTCTAACTCGTCTACGGTCTCGTGAAGAACTTCAACAAGTCTTTTACGAATATGTTCTACAAATTCTTCAGAAAGCTCTTTATCAGGATGTAATGCTTCTAGTCCTGTAACCGTTAGAATTGTTGTTATTTCTGCAATTAAATCTAAAATAAATTTTTTTACGGATTCACGATCACCTTTGATTTTTGTTTCGATCTCGTTTTCTCCATACCGCGTTATTGTTATTCTTTTATCTCCTCGCTTTAATTGATACACAAAGCTGTCATCGATTATAGAAGAATAGCTCACCAAACTTTCATATTTATGATTTTTTAATAGGTTATCTAATGCCAGGTTCATTAAGCGATCGCTAATGTAATAACTATTTTTTAATGAAACCGTAATGATCTCATCATTTTTATTATTCTCTGTACTCATTTTTTCCACCTATATATTATCTAACTAGATAACTAAACCTTTCGCACGTATAAGGCTTTCATTATATTTATCTAGATTCTATTCCTTTTTCGGCCTTTCTTTTCAAGATCCATTTCATACTCATTGGTACTACTAAAGAGGATATAATCACAAGCATTGTTACTAAGGTGTATAAGGTGTCATTGAAAACACCGATTAGTAATAATTCTGTTGAAAGTAGCAGGATTACTTCTCCTCTAGGGGCCATGCCTAATCCTACTTCTATTGCCTCAGAAATTCTCTTAGAGAAAAAGTAAGAACCAATTCCAGAACCGATAACTTTAGCTAATATGCCGACTGCGGCAAATAATAAGCCAAGCCATAATACGGACCAAGAAGATACTGTGCTTATATTTATTCTTAGTCCTACTGATAAGAAGAAGAATGGAACAAACCATCTAGATATTGGTCTGATCAGTTCTTCTGCGTTTCTCTGAACCTTAGTATCTGTTCCTATTAAGACCCCTGCAACAAATGCACCAATAATTGTTGCTAAATACATTGATCCAGCTAACCATGAGAAGAAAAATATTGCTGCTAATGACAAAGTCAAAGTAAAATACTTATCAGTACTTTGTTTAGCATGTTTATAGAAATATGGAAATATGAACTTAAATATGAAGATGATTATTAGGAAGAAAGCCAAAATCGATAATACGATTTTACCAATTGAGAATAATGGGCTACCATTACCAACAGTTTCCCCACTATAAATAAGACCGATTAATAAAGAGTAAACCACCAACGTTAAAATATCGTCTAATATAGCTGCTCCTACAAGAACTCGAGTCGCGTACGTATCGATACGACCAAGTTCGATCATTACACGAATACTAATACCTATACTTGTTGCGAGTAAAACTCCTCCAACGAATAACCCTACTTCCCAATCAGCTAGTGTGTGTGGAGATAAAAAGTCTTTAAACATCATGAAAAAGAGATATCCTGATACAAACGACACTAACATCCCCAAAATAGCAACACTAGTCGCCTCTCCTCCTACCTTTTTCATTTTTCCTAAGTCTATCTCAAGTCCTACCTCAAATAAAAGGAACAAAGCAGCAGCTTCAGCAATGAATTCAATAACAATGATGGAAATTTCTACTTCATGAGTAGTTGCAATACCGATCTTTTGAAATAATGTTTCATGGCCCTCCTCAAAAGAAAACAGGTTAAATAGTGACGGCCCTATTAACAACCCCATTATTATCTCTCCTAATACTTGGGGTATTGAAAGTTTTTGAGTAATCCATTGTGCCAACTCAATTAGTACAACGAATATAGCAATTAATAGAAAAGTAAACAAAAACATTGATCCACTCATGGAATCATCACACTATCACATAGCTCATAATTTATCAAGCGAAAAAATGAAAGCAAAAAAAACTTATGAATATTAGGGTCTACCCAAAATAATGGGGAGATTCGTCTTAATCTGGCTTTTTACGATGAAGTTTTAAATGCGTGTTCCAGTTAATAGGGATAAAATCGCGCTTCATAATCTTGTCAACATAATCCCCTGGTAGTCCACTAAGCAATAATTGAGTACGGAATACTTTCATGCATTCTGTACAATAACGTTTCTTAGTCTTAACGTTAATATATAATGAGGTCTCTGTTGCAAGTTTGTGACAAAAATCGCAATAATTCCCCATCCTAATAGTTCTTAACTCTTTTTCTACGCATGAAGGACAAAGTCCGGGCTGTTTAATTGGACGCCCACATTTTTCACAAAAATATTGTCCTAAAACCACTACAAACCACCAATGATTTTTTTTAACTATTTAGTTTTTAAATGTTTAAGATCAATACCCTCAGCAGGATATTGTTCCTTAATAAGTATCCTTCTAATATATAGAGAAGGGTCTCGATTAATTATCTCCAATCAATTAAAATGTTAATTAGACTATAACTGTTTTCCGTATCTCCTAAAAATGAAACAAAAAATGTTAAAATTTTTATTTAAATTAAAAGTAGTATGCTTTTTAATAAGATTAAAAATAATATTATGCTCTCCGTTTTTTAACTTTGCAAATATTATAAATCATTACTAAAGCTATTAAGCCTGATAACATCCCATCCCACATGAAAGGAAGGTTACCTGTTTCTGAAACATTATCTCCGACATCTTCATTAGAGTCACTCTGAGTCAACGTACCTCCGCAACTTACAGAATTATCAGTATCATCCCAATAATAAATTTCAGTATCCCCGCTCTTAAAACCAAGCGCCGCAACACCTTCAATAAGAAAATCATCTTCTGATATCTTCTTGAAATCATCCAGTGGAAAACCATTAATTAAGATGATGTCCCAATACAAAAGTTTCCCAGAAATATGGGTTGATGCATTGTTTATGGTGTATAATCCTTGTGTTGATCCAGACCAAATCATGATAATTGTGGTAGTATTTTCACCCAAAGAAATCTCTCCGAACATGGCTTGAACTGTAATGGATGAATAATTATCATTACTGCCCTCTACTACTACATAGTAGTACATTGAACTGTTTAATTTTGGTTCTGCGGAAAATTCCATGGAGATTCTTAACGTTTCTTCACTAATGAAATCAACTGTAATCTTGACAAAATCTAAACTGGGGTAATAAACACTGTATAACGCAACTAATTGATTGTTCTGTGAATACCCTCTCATAACGTCGTTACTTTGATCTGTTAAGCAAAGAGTGTCAAATCCATTGGCACTCAATGGGCGGCTCAGGAGCAATAGAAATAAAGCCATTGATAAAAAGAGTTTTAACTCTTTGCTTTTCATATTTATCGAAACATTCTTTTTCTCAAGGACCTTATAAACTTTAACCACAAATTATTAACATTCATTTGAGAAAAATATATAAATAATAAGAATCCGTGTCTTTATAATTTTTCCAGCTTAGAGAAAAATATGGTAACTTCCCATAACATGTTTTTATAAAATTCCAACTTACTTCTAACCAAAGCATTCTACTTATTCGGTAGGTGTAGTTAACATGCTAGAATCTGACAAACAGATCTTGAGAATAAACATGAGGGACCTCTCAGTAAAATGGGAAAAAACTCCTGAAAAATGGAGCAAGCTAGGAGGCAGAGGCCTAACAAGCACTATTGTCTTCGAAGAAGTACCTCCACTCGCAGAACCACTAGGGAGACATAATAAACTAATCGTTGCCCCCGGTATTGTTACCGGCAGCAACGCACCAACTAGCGGCAGACTATCAGTAGGTGCCAAATCCCCCCTAACTGGAGGGATTAAGGAAGCAAACGCTGGAGGAAGGACACCACACAAACTCGCCCGCGCAGGCGTAAAAGCATTAATTATTGAAGATAAACCAAGCGACAACGATGCTTGGTATAATATTGTTATCCGCAAAAATGATGCTGAGATTGTCCAAGCAAATGAGTACCACTTAATGGGTGCATACAAACTAACTAAACTATTGTGGGAAAAATATCCCAATAAACCTGGAATTATTGGTTCCGGTATTGCCGGTCAACTATTATTGAAAGGTGCCGGTGTATTTGGAAACAACATTGAGAACAGCGACCCCGGAAGATATGCCGGAAGAGGTGGATTAGGTGCTGTTCTCGGAAGCAAGAAAGTAATTGCAATCATTACCGATGATAAAGAAGGTGAAGTAGTAAAAGCAGTTGACGAAGATAAATTTAAATCAGCTTCAAAAGCATTAAGAGAAGCATTACAAGGGCATCCTGTAACTGGAAAAGATGGTGGCCTGCAAAACTATGGAACAAATATTCTGATGAATATTATTAATGAGGCAGGTGCACTCCCAACACGCAACTGGTCTTCAGGATACTTCGAGGGTGCAAGTAAAATCTCTGGTGAGGCAGTACACGAATTAGTAGATAAAGTGAAAGAAAAATTCGGCGACGAAGCCGAAGGTGCATATGCACACCCATGCCACCCCGGATGTGTAATCCAATGCAGTAATGTTGTTCCATACGAGGACAATGGAAAATTACATGTAGCACCGTTAGAATACGAAAGTGCTTGGGCCTTAGGTGCTAACCTTGGTATTGATAATCTACAACAAGTAGCTGAATTAAACAGATTATGCAATGACCTTGGTCTCGACACTATTGAGACCGGTAATGCTTTGGGTGTCGCCATGGACGCAGGAATTATTCCGTTTGGAGACGGTGAAGCTGCTATCAAGCTTCTCAAAGAAGTTGGTGAAGGTACTCCGTTGGGTAGAATAATTGGTTCTGGAGCTGTTACTGTTGGAAAAGTTTACGGAGTGACTAGGGTAGCAGCAGTTAAAGGTCAATCTATGCCTGCTTATGACCCCAGAGCAATTAAAGGAATTGGTGTTACTTATGCCACTGGTCCACAAGGAGCTGACCACACACAAGGTTACACTATTGCCGCAGAAATTTTAGGTGTAAAAGGACAAGTAACAAACCCAAGAGATATTAACAAAGCAGATCTTTCAAGAGCATTTCAAGAAACCACCGCATTTATTGACTCCAGTGGTTATTGCTTGTTTATTGCATTCGCAATTCTTGATGTAGATGAAGGCTTCAAAGGAATGGTTGACACGGTAGCAGCAATGCTAGGTGAGAACTATGGAGTTGATGATGTAACAAAACTTGGAAGAAATGTTCTCAATACTGAATTAGAATTCAACAGAAGGGCAGGTTTCACTAAAGAGCATGACAGATTACCTGAATTCATGAAAGAAGAACCCATTGCACCACATAATGTAGTATGGGACGTACCTGATGAAGAATTAGACAAAGTTCATGGTGGAAGATAAATAATAGAATATTATTATTATCATTATCATTTTCTTTTTTAATTTCTTATTTTTTAAGTTTCAAATTTCGTTCTGTTTTCCCTTATTTTTCACCGTATTTTCAAAACGTATATGATGATTGCTTCCCAATTCAGTTCAGAGGTGTGAGGAGATAAGACGATATGCTGCTAGAACGCTAATTTCCACGGTTTTTGTTCTTTCTTGTGGAGTTTTTTAGGATTTTGCGGTTAGTGGCTGTTTTTAGAACATTGATGAGTTTTGTGGTTTCTAATTTAAGAGTTCCTTGAACCATGTTAAATAATATTATGGTTTTAATCTCCGCCTTATTTACAGGAGGAATGGAAGAGAACTTCATGCCGATAGAGTTAAAAGAAAAAATGGTAGTAAACAGAACGAAATTTGAAACTTAAAAAATAAGAAACCCAAAATTGAGCAACAGAGTGTTTGTTTGTCCTTTGTGTTGCTGGAAATCAAATAGTGTTTACAATGCTTTTTTGAATATTTCAAAGACAGGGACAAGACAGCCCGTCCTGTAATGGCTGTGGAGAGAAAACAAATAGGCTTATTCCAGCCTATTTCTTACAATAAAGAAGTGGTTTTATGGGCAAGCTCTCTCTACGAAGCAGTAAGCTTCTCGCAAAAACAAGGGGTAGCAAAGGAGTAGTACTTAGTATGTATTTCCCTTTTTTTCTAAAAATAATTTTTTACCCATTTTATGAGCCTCTTTAACCAAAAGCTCCTCAAAATCGCCGGTAATTATCCACCGATTATACCATTCCTCAATTCTTTTCATCCTTCTTTTTAATTTAACAGGATTCTGTTCTGCAAAAATACAAGTACTAATACAAATAGAACATCCATATTTTTTCTCAAAATATTTTATACAGCGATCACCATTAATTTTGAACTTTATTTTTACTCCTTTAAAGTATTGATCAAGCACTCCTTCCATAGGAATCGCGTTTACAGGACAATTTACTGCACATAATTTACATCTATGACAAAATATTCTGATACCTTTTTCTCTTGGAGAACCTATTTTTAAGTCTAAATTAGTAGTAACTATTCCTAACCTAACTAATGAACCTAATTCAAAATCTATGAATAATCCTGTTCTTCCTTGCTCTCCTAAGCCCGCATAAACCGCGTGAGGTGGCATCAATAAATGGTGATATTGATGGATGTCTCCTAAAGGATGATGGCCCCGAGCGTTAACTCCATGTTCTTTAAGCCATTTTGTAAGCTTTAAAACAGCTTCTCCCGCATCAGCATACGCCTTAAAAATTTCTACTAAACTTTCTGGCGAGGGGGCATTCTTCATTATTTCATATTTCATTGGCATTACGATAACAATTGCTTTTTCCTCATAATCAAACAAAAAAGCATTTTTGTATGCATATTGTTTTAAAACGGGAGACACACCCCAACGATTAATACCGATTGATCTTAGAAATCTATTTATCTCTTCTTTCCATTTATTAGACCCCCATTCTGGCACATCTGTTTTCGCTGGCAATTGTTTTTCTACTAAATTTAAGGTTTTTTGCTGAGTTTCGATTCTATTTCTAAGACGCCCCATCTCTTTTTCAGTATCTGGTGCTGATATACGCATCGTAGCTAATTCATTTTGTTTAGTTTCATCCAGACCAAAAAACATTGTTCTTTCACAATTTAACTTATTCATTCATCTTATTACTCTTTTTTTCATTTAAAAAAAGAATTTTAACCTTAGTACTTCTGCATTTCTAAAAAAAGTTCTAAAAATGTAGAGAACTAAATAACAAGTAAAATAAAAAATAAATAAATGCATAACTTTATAAACATAAATATTATCTCTATGTTTCTACTTTTCATTTTCAAGGATTGGATAATATTTTGACAGCTTTTTATGATTTAATATCTCTAAATCACTACTCGCAAGAGAAACCGCGAATATACGATTCTTAGTTAGTTCTTTAATTAGATGTTCTTCAATTCTCAAAGAGGAAATAATTGGTATCAACGTTTTATCTTTATATTCTGGAAAATACTCGAAAAATTCGCCGCTATCAAGAAATCTTTTGAAATCTTCAATATTTCCTTTTCTAACTTGAGTTTTTGTTTCGTTTAAAAATACATATTCCTTACATACTGCTATTAAATCAAACTCGCGAATTTTGTTTTTATCGGAAGCTTTTCTAACTTTCACATTCACCATTATACGATCGAAGTTTTCACATCCAAAATATTTCTTAAGCATTTCTGGAAAACCAGGGGCAACAATTGCTTCTACCACTATTCCCAGAGAATTAGCCAAATCGCCCCATTTTTTGTTCATCTCGTCCTTGAATTCCTTCATCTCGTCCTTGAATTCCTTCATCTCGTCCTTGAATTCCTTCATCTCGTCCTTGAATTCCTTCATCTCGTCCTTGAATTCCTTCATCTCCTTGCTTAACTGATGTAACGAATTTTGTGTCTTTTCTGACTGCTTACTTAATCGATTCAATGACCTCTGGGTTTGCAATTGTAGGGTGGCGATTTCTTTAATGATTTCCTCCAAACTTTCCACTCGCTCAGTTAAAGTTGCCATAACTGCTCAATTAGATATATTATTTTTAAAGGTTAAAAACTTAGTAATTGTGTGTTAATTTATTTGTTTCTAGCATAAGAACTTTGCTTATGACTAAAATCGGTAAAAATGCAATGATCTTAAAATGTAAAATAGATTTATTTTCCCATAAAAAAGAAATTTGTAAATTGAAATTTTATAATTCGAGGTAGAGGTTTTTAATCGATTAGATATTAGTCTTTTTTAATGGGATTAGAAGATTATTACTTTAAAAAATTATTAAAACTTTTTTTTAGAAATGCAGAAGTAATAACTGAAGCTGATGTTCCCTCAGGAAACCTTAGAATCGATTTTTTATTTATAAAAGAAAAGGGTATTGATTTAGATCCACCACTAGATTTCACAAGAGAATACTCTATTCTAGTTGGTGAATACAAAAGTTTTAAGGATGTCTTTTCTTCTCACAGTATTACATCATTAATTATTAAAGGATTATTATTATTAGATACTGCTCTGAAAGGAAAAATAATTGACCATAAAAAAATGAAACATAAAACATCTGATAATAACGAAAAAACAAAAGTTTTAGACAATAATAAAATCATGGAAGAAAAACATATTCTCACAAAAAAGGCAAGTAGTATCTTAGCTAATTCATTAAATACTAATGATTATTGTCTAATTCTTTTTCTTGGAGGAAATCATCGTTTAAATAATAATGTTATGAATGTGTTTAACGACTTCAAAGTAGGGACATGTTTCAAAAAGCTTTCTAATGGTATTTATGGGTTAAAAAAAGAAGAAAAAAGTTATTCATGTACCTTAGGGATGGATTTTTATGTAATTGTTTTAGAAGAGCTTCCAGAAACTGATGAATACTTAGCATTCAAATTTTTTTCAAATCCTGAAAAAAGAGAAAAAATCATAAAAAAAGCGATTCTAAACAACGATGAGTTTATTTATACTCTAGCGCTATATTTTAATAGTGAACTGGTGATTGCATTGGAAAAAAGTGTTGGAATAACTCTCTCACCTACACCTGAGAGTATTCGTAAGGGAGTTGAAATTTTGGGGCTTGAGAAAGTTATTGATGCCGTTGGTATTGAAAAAGTAATTGAAGCCGTTGGGCTTGAGAAAGTTATTGATGCCGTTGGTATTGAGAAAGTTATTGAAGCCGTTGGTATTGAAACCACTTTTCAATATCTTCTTTCACGTCCTGAAAAAATCAAAAAACTCCCCCCAAAAATAAAAGAGGAGTTAAAAAAATTGTTAATTTAAATCTTAATTAAAACAATTAAGTTTAGAACATACTTACTTATTTTTTAGTTAGTGCTTCTTGACTTTTTGTTTTGAGAGAAAGAAGGGATACAGGCTACAATTACACCCTTATTTGAAAGTTCTCTAAGAAATTTTATTGCGTCAGTATTTTAAGGATTACCCTTGCACTGAAATTTTCATAAAGAACCAAGCATCAATAAGGTTTCAAGGAGTTGTTCTGACAAGTTATTACTAATATCTAACTCCGTTAGTTCCTCTAAAGCTCCAATACTATCAGGCAACATTCTCAACTTATTTCCGGAGATATTCAATTTAAATAAAACGCTAAGCTTTTCAATATCACTAGACTGGCTAGAAAATTGGTTTCCCCAAATAATGAGTTTCATTAAAAATTTAAGCCCATAAATACTTTCAAGCAATTCTTTAATATTGTTGTTCCCAATATTTATTCTCTCTAAGCTTTTTAAATACCTGATCTCCAAAGGAAGAAACTCTAATTCATTGCTTTCTAAGTTAAGCTTAATTAAATTTGACAAGTTCTTGATATTTGTAGGTACTTCTTGAAGTTTAATTGCAGATTACGTCTAAAACTTTTAACCAATTCATGTTAAGTAATGTTTTTGGAAAAACTCTAAGAGGATTCCCCGATAAAATTAACGTCTCCAAATTTCTAAGCTGATTAATACTTTTCGGTAAGTCTATCAATGAGTTTTTCGATGCATCTAAGTACTGTAGAGAAATAAGATTTCCTATGGTCTCAGGTAGTTCTTCTACTAAATTATCCTGTAACTGAATATGCTTAAATTTTTTAATTTTCCAATCGTATTAGGTAAAAAAAGGTATTTTATTATAGTAAAGAAGTAATTTAACTAGTTTGTGGTTACGGTCAATATTATCTGGAAGACTAATAAGCAAGTTAGAACTTGCATTGAGTTCCAATAATCTTTATAAACCAATAATGCTTTCTGGGAACTCTTTCAAGTCGTTCCAACTAATATCTAAATACTGCAAAAAAGGAAACACTGTAAAGTCGAAGTCAAGCTTTTCTAATGCCAATGAATTTAAAAATAATGCACGAACATGACCATTTCTGATTACCATTCCTGGAGACCAAGGCTTAACACTAATGATTTCTCCAATAATATCTTCTAACGTGTAAATACCTTCTAATTCCACTCTGGATAGACCTATCTTGGAACTTTATATTAACTAATACCTGATAAATCAGTACTAAAAAATAATAGAAAACATACAACATTTGATGCTTTCCATTACAAATAAATGATCTACTAAAGGTATTCCGGATTTAACAGGTTATTTTAGTTACTCAGTATATGAATAAATCAAATTTCAAATGTCTTGAGTCTCTTTAGTTCTATTGGGAAGGAAGCCCCATTCCTTCTGGAAATAGAGTAAGGGATGAAATACAACCCCCACCCCGATTGTTTTTTATAGTCATTTTATTACAGGCATTGCAGACAGGTATATGTGCATTTCATCCTGCAGCGCTTGTGGAGAGAAAAACAAATAAGACGATTCTAGACGATTTCTTAAAAATCCATTTTCTCATGACAAGTCCTTTCTAAGAAACAGAATGCCATTTAAAAATGTAATTCGTAATTCACATACATAGAAAGAATAATGACAAAATTTTTCTTTCTATTTTCCCCAAAATACTTAAAAACAAAGATTCCCCAAATTTATCGGTAAGAATAAATTATACCAAGTAATAACAATTTTTTCTTAGTATTATTTGTGAATACCCTTTAAGGGCTGAGTTTTATAAAAAAATGAGATCATAAGTGATTATTTAGACTAATTTAATTTACTAGGTTGTGATTTATAAAAATGAATGAGTCCTCTTACAAAAAAGTGAGATACACTTTTAAATGTAAAACAGTTACACCACTATTAAATTATGGCGCAACATATAAAGAGATACTTCCAAGAACCGCTAGTTTAAAGGGAATGATAAGATATTGGTGGAGAGTAATAAAACCTCTTATCTCAAATAAATCTTTTTTAACAGCCGAAAAATTATTACAAGAGGAAATTAAACTATTCGGGGGAATTAACGAAAAAAATGATACCGCAATTAAATCTCCAGTCAAAGTATCAATCGATAGGATAAAGAAATTCAAAGAAAAGTTTTACTCTAATGATGGTTTAATTAAAAGTTTAATAACAAGGAATCCTTATTTTTATGGAACGTTTAATGTAACGTTAAATGGAAAAATAGGAGATTACAAGACAAGACAACAATCTGTTACAAAAAGAATTATTTCTCCAGAACAATGGGATGAAATATTATTTTCGACTCATGTTTCTTTACTGTTAGGGGGACTTGGGAAAAGGAGTAGAAGGGGTTTTGGAAGTATTGAGATTATTAATAATGAAAAAAAAGACATTAATGTTAGAGATTATATATTATCTTTTTTTAAATATTACAAAAGCAAGTTTCCTGAATTAAATTATACCCATGAAGAAATATTAACAGATGATATGGATTATAAATACAAAAAATTTGATCTTATCTGTTTTAATCGGAAAGGAAGAACAAACCATTCTTTTTTAAAAGCAATATGGATCGGACCTCAAGAGTATACACAAAATAATAAACTTATTGAATTACTCACTAAAATTAATCATGCTAAAAGAAAACTCTATTCTTCCATAAATGATAAACAAATAATTCAAGAAGTACTTGGCTGTGTATATATTCACACTCGCGATACGGAGAAAACGTGTGAATGTTTTAGACGCGATGTTTCTTATAAAAATAAGAAACGTTATGCTTCTCAGCTATGGGTCAAGATATTCAAAATTAATAATCAACTCGTTCCAATCTACATTTATTTGTGTCCTTCTTCAAGTACGGTTTGTGATAGAAGCAGAACTTGTAATGAGCAAACTTCATCTA
>JAMOVR010000374.1 GCA_027061945.1 Candidatus Heimdallarchaeota archaeon | reverse complement strand
GACAAAAAAAGACTTCGACAATACAATACTTAGCTCGGCAAATAGACATTAAAGTTACCCGTAAGCTTTCCCCCATTCAAACAGCTCAAGTTGTAGTAGGACTTGCTAAAAAAGGAATAGGTTCTTTCTTAGATGCCTTTGAAGATGAAGTCGTGATAAGTATATCAAGACCAAGATCGAAAGGAAAAGGTGGTTGGAGTCAAAGACGTTTTGAGCGATCTTTAGATGAGATAGTACAACAAGCAACAAGAAAGATTGAACGTGTACTTAGAGAAAACGATGTAGATTATGACTTATATTTAGAAAAAAGCAATTATGGCCTAAGAACTGCTAAAATTATTGTTTATACAAATGCAGAAAAAGTATTTGAAATAGTTTCTCCTCGAGATTATTTTCCAGCTAAAATACGAATAACTCGAAAAACAAAATCATCATTTAGTTTTGTCCCTTTGGAAAACAACGATGTGAGTATTCCTGTACATAAAGGAAGAAAACTTATTGTTGGAATTGATCCTGGACTAACAGTTGGCATTGGGATAGTGGATTTAGATGGGCGTTTTGTAGCAGTTAAAAGCATTAAGTCTGCTACTAGATCTGAGATCTTAGATTTTATCATGCAATACGGTACTCCATTAATTATCTGCTCAGATGTTTCTCCAATGCCTAAACAAGTTGAAAAAATTGCGGTAATCAGTAACGCATTGAAATATTCCCCGCCAAATGAATTGTCTAAAACAGAAAAAAGACGTCTAACTGAAGGTACATCCATTAAAAATGCCCATGAAATGGATGCTCTTGCTGCTGCAATAAAAGGATACAAGGCATTTAGAGGAAAAATATCAAAAATATTTGAACGCGTGTCAAGCCTACCACGGACAGAAAAAGAGATAATCGTTTCGATGGTTCTTAGGGGATTACCATTAGAAGATGCAATTATTTTGTCAAGAAACATTAAATCCCAAATGCAAGAAGAAAAAGTCTTAGAAAAAGAAAAAGAAGAACAGAGATCTATACCTTTAGAACAATATTTACGAGTTATTAAATATTTGGCGAGTATCGAACAAAGCATCGAGTATCTACAACAATATCAAACAGAACTATTAAAGGAAAACGAAAAACTTAGAGGACAAGTAGAAAAGCTGAAAAAAGAATTGAGATCTAGAAAGAGCGAGGAAATAATAAAAACAATGACTTCTGATGAAATTAGACTAAAAACTATTAGGATTAATAGCTTAGAAGAAGAAATAGAAAAAATGAAGAGACAAGTTCTTGAGGCAAACAGAAAAGTTGAAGAAGCAAAACAAATGCTTTGGCTAAGACATTACAAAAATGCGATTCCGGTAAGAGTTATCCCTAAATTTACTAATGAAGAGATAGAAAAAGCTGAAAAAATTTACCATATTGAAGAAAGAGAAGTGTTTTTCTTTGAAGAAGTTAATGGTGGGGGGAGGTCAACTGCAGAACTAATGATTATGCTAAATCCTAAGGCAATTATTTACAGAAAAGGAGAATTTACTGATATTGTGAAATACGAGTTATTCAAAAGGGAAATACCAGTTTTCAAAGCACCAAAAACTGGTTTTATCTGGGTAGGAGAAATTGGAGTAATCACTAAAGAAGCACTTGAAGCAGGCATCAAAAAAGGAAAGAAAGAAATAGCTGAATTTGAAAGACAACTAACTCTTGAAAGATTAGAAGCAATATTATCAGAATACCGTGAAACTAGAAAGGAAATGAAGAATATAAGAGAGAGAATAAAAAATATAGAGGAATAACAAGGCCTTAATTGTAAAACATAAACTCTTTTCTGGAATATTGCGTTAGTACTTTTTACGCCAAAAAATATATTGTAAAAAAAAGAGTATAAAAATAGAACTTCAATGTCGGGCAATACGGAACATCCTAATGAGAACGATTTAAAAAACAATACAGAAACAATAGAGCAAAACAATCCTGCAGGGGGTGAGCAAGAGATACTAATCCATCCTATCGACCAGGATACTAATCCACTTCTATTAAAATACGCATCGCATAATCTATTTCATTTATACATTAGTACATTACTACTTCGTTCAGCGTTTGGTACTGTTATGCTCTTATTACCAGTATATCTTAACGAAATAGGCCAACATGGGGGGCCACAATACACTAAAGTAGAGATTGGCTTGATTGTAGGATCTTATTTTATAGGGGAAATGACATTCGTAACAATATTTGGGAGATTAAGTGACTTAATGCAAAAGCGACGGCCATTTATTGTATGGGGCAATATTATTGCAGCATTTTCCTTTGCAATGTTCAGTCTTTCTAACAACTTTTTTGTCTTATTTACAGCCCATATTATAGAAGGAATCGGCGCCGCAATGGTTATTGGTCCATCCTTAGCATTAATAGGTGATTCTACTACATATAACCAGAGAGGAGCAAAAATGGGTCTTTTTGACACCGTTACATTTGGAGGAATGGCTATAGGATTTTTATTAGGAGGAATAGTTTATAGTCTACTGGGAGGTGCCGAAAAGTATGGGCATTGGTCATTTACTATTCTTTCCTCGCTATTATTCTTCAGTGCGTATTATGCTAGTAAAATAATTGAACCTAGTACCAAAAGCTGGAGAGAAGAATGGCAAATAATAAAAAGATTCTATAGAGAGACCATTAACCATAAGTTTAACATTTATGGTGGTATCTTCGTAATTCTATTTTTATGGATAATGTCAGCGATTCAATTAACAATTGCAGGTTCATTTGATTATTTATCAATGATAAAAGGAGAGGGATTACTTCCAAGGTTTACAATGACCTTATATGCTGCAGCATTAATTTTATTAGCTACGGGAATAATTGACTGGTATTTCGAAGTTACCTTCTCAGCAGAAGAAAAACAACCTTTGGGAGGAGAAGAACACTCCCATATGGAAGAGATAATGCGTGCATTTAAGCACAAAGAACTTAGAAAAATATTACCTGCATGGTTATTAGTAATGACTATAATAGGAACGGTCACAACGTACCTACCGATTATACTTAATCAAGGAGTGGGAAGCCCCGGAGAGACTAGTACTCCAACAGATGATACTGTGGCACATGGATATAATGCATTAGAAATCGGAATTATCTTTGTCGTTGGGATGATATTACTTGGAAGTATGCAATACTTGTTTGGAAAACTAGCAGATATATGGGGCAGAAAACCAGTTCTTACCATTGGGTTAGTTAGTTTAGTAATAATGTCAGTAGATGTTGTTTATGTTGTAGGATTTCACCCAGAATATCTAAGAAACTTCTTATCGTTCCCAGGAATAATATTCATAGCGATTGGGGCATTAGCTACATTAGGCGTTGCAGCGTTTGGCCCAGCAGCTTTGGCAATATTATCTGATAGCTCGGATAGTAATAACAGAGGAATGAGTGGTGGTATTTACAGCTTCATGATGGGACTAGGAGAAATTACTGGTGACGTTGTTGGAGGCGTTTTTTGGGACTTAGGAGACAAATATTTAGGACCCAGAGGGGGCTCATTTGCAGTACTATTCTTTATAATGATACTGTCCTTCATGGCATTCTTAACAGTATATAACTTAAAAGATTTGTATTCCGCATTAACTAAGGGAAATAAAGAAAAATTAGAACTTCCTACAACTTAATTAAAACTTAAGATATATTGCTTCATGGCACAATCTTTTTCTATTTTATACGTCTTGTGGATGCAATTTATTATTGTACTGAAATAAGCTCTTGAAACACAAGGGTTATTTTTTGATTCATTTTTTATTTTCTTAAAATGTATTCAACGCATGCGTTTTTAGGAAAAATAAAAGTAGAAAACTCTAAAGAACCAATTGTTTGCGGTGTAATAAATTTATCACCTGAATCTTTTTTTAAGGGATCTGTGATTCACGAAGAAGAAAAACTTACTAAAACCGTAGAAAAAATGATTATAAATGGAGCAAAAATTATCGATGTTGGGGCTCAAAGTACAAGACCGCATCAGATATATGGCGGGAATGAAAAAATCAATGAAAAAAAAGAGTTGGAACGAATACAAAATGCTTTACCTATTATTATGGATGTAATCTCAAGTTTTAATGGTATAGAATTAAGTGTGGATACATTTAGGGCATCTGTTGCTAATTTCGCGTTACAAAACGGTGTACAAATAATAAATGACGTTACAGGACTAAAAAATGATGTGAATCTTGGAAAACTTGTTGGAGAATTTAATGCTTCTATTGTTTTAATGGCTTCTAATAAAGAACCAGGAGATATTAGCTCTGCTGAAGAGGGCATTAATGCGCTAAAACAGTCAATCAATATTGCTCTGAAAGAAGGAATCTCAGAAAAAAAAATTGTTATTGACCCGGGTTTTGGAGGATGGCAAGGGAGACCTTGGGAGATTGATAGAGAAATATTTCAAAAATTAGAAGATTTCAAAAGCATAGGGAAACCACTATTTGTGGGGGTAAGTAGGAAATCAACTGTGGGTATACCTACTAACCGTAAAAACCCGAATGAAAGACTTGCTGGAACAATTGCTCTTACCAGTTTGTTAATAGAAAAAGAAATAGCTGTAATTAGAGCACATGATGTCCCCGAAACAATTGATACCATAAAGATTGTAAATGCATTCTTAAATGAATAAAAAAAATGAATAAAAAATACAATAAATAAATTTTTTAATAATAACCAGACCAGAAAAGAAATAATTTATTGAAAAAGTCAAAAATAAATTATTGCCGCTATTTACTATTTTTCCATGTCTTTTTCTTCTTTGAAAGGAGGTAACCCACATAAGGCACATAATTCAGAATCAGGATTATTCATAGTCCCACAATGGATACATGGTTTAGGTAGATCTTTACCATCCCAATTTAACTTATCTAAACGCTTTAAGACCATAATCCCTTTTTTATTATTTTTTTTAGTAAATCTGTATTTTTCTTCTGAAAATAATTCTTCAACGATGTAAGAATAACCTAAAGCCCATAGTAGACTAACAGTTATGCCAAAAGAAAAAACCCAGTCTCCGGAGTAAAAGAAGAGAGCTAAAATGCCAAATGGCGATAACAATAAAACCAATAATAACCAAAAAACTAACCGGTACCATCTTTTCCTAAGCCATTTACAGCATTGTAAAAATAACAACGTTATTTTTTCATTTTTTACGTCTTCGATTTCTTCTTTGTTAACAATGAGTATACCAATTAGTACAAGTAACCAGAAAATTGTTATTATCAAGAAACTAGCAAAATAATTCCTGGAACCAGGGTAAAAATCAAAGGATTTAGATAAAATACCACTAATTATACCTAGAAAAAAACCGATAATTAAGAAAATAAGTGAAGGTATAATCCCTCTAATTTCGGTTGAATTTTCCACAGTTAAATTTGTGTTTTCATAGTTTTAATAATTTTTAAAAAAACAAAGAAAAACTATACATTTATACCTTGTGTTCTCATAATTCTTTTTTGTATCGCCTCAAGGGTCATTTCTGACTTATCATCAAATTGTATGGTCGCGCTTATTCCTTGAAAAACATCACGGACATAGTTTTTAGCACCTGCATAAGTCATTCGAAGTCTAACAGGCGCTTCCATTGGCATCCAAAAGATGAATACCATTCTTTTGTCGTCCATGCCCACTCTGTTCTTTACTGGTGCATCATAAAGAATGAATCTTGGTTCGTCATCAGGTAATGTTTCTTTAAATTCGTCAAAAGGAAGAACTTCCTCCCGTTCTAATATTATCTTTTCATTTTCGATTTTTAAGACGAGTAGACCTGTGGATTTTGAAAATCTTAACTCGTCATATTTTGTTTTTAGTTCTTCATCAATTTCAAAGCGTGTCCACATTATGATTTTCTTGTTTACCAATAACAAAAGTTTTTTGCATAATCATTCCGCAAACGCCCTTGTAAAATGATCATTTTGGGTTTAGAATCTAGCGCAGATAAATTAGGCGTGGGGATTATTGACAGTAATGGACAGATTTTAGCTAATTTAAGAAAAACCTATAAACCACCTCAAGGAAGTGGTGTTTTACCTCGAGAAGCTGCAGAACATCATGCAAAAAATATTCCTCATTTGATACGTGACGCTTTTGAAAAAGCTAACTTAATTCCAGAAGAAATTGACTTAATTGCGTTTACTAGAGGGTGTGGAATGGGGCCATGCTTAAGAGTTGCTGCAGTTGCTGCTAGAACACTATCTAAAATGATTAATAAACCATTAATTGGCGTAAATCATCAGATCGGGCATGTAGAAATAAGCAGACTCTTTACTGGTTTAGAAGACCCTATTGTTCTATATGTTAGTGGAGGGAATACCCAGATAATTGGATTTATGGAGAAGCGATATAGAGTCTTAGGAGAAACATTAGATATTCCTGTTGGAAATTGTTTAGATGTATTTGGTAGAGAAGCAGGATTAAGTAATAAAGAAATGCCGATGGGCAGAGTTATTGAATTATTAGCAGAACAAACAGATGAATATATTGAACTTCCATATGTAGTAAAGGGCATGGATCTGTCCTTTTCAGGGATATTGACTGCTGCTAAGAGATTACTTAAAAAAGGGATACCTATCCCAGTATTAGCAAATTCATTGCAAGAAACCGTATTTGCCATGCTGACGGAAGTTACGGAGAGAGCACTAAGCCATACTAAAAAAGAAGAAGTAACGATAACAGGCGGTGTTGCTGCTAATAAAAGATTAAAAGAAATGTTACGTTTAATGGCAGAAGAACATGGAGCTATATTCAAAGGCATACCCACTTCAATTTCCATTGATAATGGTGTTATGATTGCTTGGGCTGGCTATTTAATGTGGTCCACAGGTTATAAGCCAAATAAAAGGGACATATTAGTTGATCAACATTTTAGAATTGAAGAAGTAGAAGTAACTTGGAGATAAGATCTATTGATTAGATTGATTAGAGCTAGAGAAATCTAGCTAATGGTGGTTTAAATTTGCTCATCTTGGATTTTTTTAATTCTAGTTTTTATCTCATCATAAAGCGGCCCTACGTATAAACAGTCTTGTGGCTTTATTTTCGCGTCTTCACTTGAATATAAGTTTTCATCTATATCTAAACCTAATCCTCTAACAATTGCAAAAGGTCGCTTTTCACTTGTTTCACCCATAATTAATGTTGCTGCAGTTCCTATATTGTCAGCAAGAGCACGGGTTGTTATCATCATTTCATAACCGTAAATATCTTTTTCTCCTCGTTCATCAATTATAGCAGGAATACCTGCTACGCCCAAAGCAATCGCACTGGTGCCTCTTCTTAAAGGAATAGTTCTCGAATCAATAATTATAACTCCAACTTTTACATCGTATTCCTCTTTTAATGTATCCATGAATTTTTTTGCAGTTAGATCTGGATTTTTAGGCAATAATAAGATGTAACCGGGAGGAGCATTTGACTGATCTATTCCAGCATTAGCAGATAAACCATGATCAGTATATGCTAACAATACATGAAAAACCCAACCCACAATTTGATTATTACTTTCTCTTATTACTATTTCAGCGACTTTAGGATCCATTTGTGCTTTGTTAGCAATCCATTTTGCGTGAGAGGAAGGGATTATATCTTTTAGTCGTATTAGCCTTTTTTCTTCGTAACTAAATACTTTACTAGCAATAACAATAATATCCCCGTCAGTTAATTCCACATGATTTTTGCTTAAAGATTCTTTAAACGCTTCAAATACGCTTTCTCCAGGAGAAATTACGCGTGATTCTAAACCAATTACTTCATATTTGTTAGAAAGCTTCACAATGGATACTTAATATGGTAGTAAAAAAATTTCGAGTTATTATCGAAAACAAGTAAAGAAAAAAAAGTTAGACTAAGATAATACGTTAATGAACATTTATTTAGAATAAAGCCCTTGGTAAAATTCAGGTACTAGTTTATCTCTCATCTGTTTCCACTGTTGTAGCCCTTCATATGTTTGAGGATATTGCTTGTAAACATTCTTCACGACCTTTGCTTGTGATAACAGATTCTTTAGGGACAACAACAATCCATATCTTGGAAATGAACGGACAATTTTTTTCAGTATAATGCGTAATCCAATATTTGCAGTTCCTCCTAAGAAAATTAGTTCTAAGTCTTCTTGAGTTATAACGTTTCTTTTTAGAAGAAATTCAATACCTCTAGAACCAACTTTACCTAAGAAATTAGCAACAATAAGTCCTACTGCATGCTTAACTCCAAATGATTGGAAGACATTAACATTATATCCCCATAAATTCTGTATGGATACGTCATTTTCTTCTACAGCTTTCAAAGCATAAGTCCCAGCCCAATAACCAGCAACTAAAGCAGGTCCATGTCCTTCTGCAGTTGCTGGTTCTACGTGGTATGCGGCGTCTCCAGCCACTAAAAAACCAGGGGCGGCTGCAGTATCAAGCGGGGGTCTTACTGGTACTTGACCCCCTCCTGAAGCTAATAATGTATATTGATCTTCCGAATAGTATTTTTTAAAGGCTTGTTTGAATACCTTTTTTACACTTAATTCTTTATTTTTTTTTATTTGGGACCCATCCCGTCCCAACATTTAGTCTCTGTTTCCCCTTTGTGAAAAACCAGATATAGCCCGGTGAAGGGATGTCATGTTCATATTTTAGGACAATTGATCTTCTCCAGGGGTGCTCATCTTTAAGCTCAATGATCTCTCTGTAAGTTTTTGCAATGAATTTTTGATCCAAAGTTTTTTCCATTGGTGGAAAGAAATCTTGTGGTAAACTACGTCTTAGCTTTGCTATAACCCCAGAAGCATCAATAGTTATTTTAGATGTGAAAATAATCTCCTTTCCATCATTTGTTTCAGCTTTTAATCCAACAACTTTTCCGTCTCTAACAATTGCTTTTTTTCCTCTTGTCCTATCAAAAATTATAGTACCTGCTTTTTCTGCTTCTTTTAATAATCTCTGCCCATATTCTAATCGATTCACCATAAATCCTGGGGCATCTAAAGAAATCTTTGCTTCTGAGTTTTCCCCCAAGATGATCATTTTTTCAATAGGATCTGCCACTTCCGTACCATGTGGGTATTCAACTCCTAACTTTTCTTTTAATAGCTTAGGTGAATTTCTGTCTAATGCATCTCCACAAGTCTTATTACCAATTAATTGTTTTTCTTTTTTATCTAAAAGCGCTACTTGGAGGCCATTTTTAGCGGCAGTTATGGCCGCAACTACTCCTGCAGGACCGGCACCGACAATAACCACGTCGAATTCTTTTTTATCAAACACATTTTTTCTTTTTATTCAAAAATTATAAACTATTCTGCTTTTGTAATGTTGTGATAGGAGAGAATTATTTAATAGCAATTAATTATGTCTAATGCCCGTTGTTAAAACAAAAAATAGATGTAATAATAATAAAATTATGATTTATTCATTTTTAACTTTCTCGGCGGGAAATCCCCTTCCGAAAGGAGGGGATGAAAGCCAAAGACATCATATGTTTTTTGTATATGCTTTTCCTGCAGGGCTGGGACGGCCCGTAGCGCTTGTGGAGAGAGTCTCCTCTGTGAAGCAAGAAGCCCCTCGCAAAAGCAAGGGGTAGTTCACAAATTAAAAATAGCTATATTTAGATAACTCTTCCACAAGTCTATCAATAATTCCCTTTTCATCATTAGAGATTATACCATCCGCCATTGCAACTTCTGTGGCTTGTTTAATTAATTTCTCTTTTTCATTAGCAATAAATTGTTCTAATTCTTCTTTAGATGGAGATTTCTCTTTAATGTATTCCTGAATGTTTTTTTCTAACATTCTAGCATCAATCTGGATTTTTCTTATTAATTCGGCTTCTTCTTTTGTAATTACCCCATCTCTCTCCGCTTGTTTAACAACACCTTCTAAGACCAAATGAATTGGATATTCAATTTTTTCTCGGGACATTTTCCTCACGTCCAATACTTCTTAATTCTGCTTTAAAGGATAGATAGACACAATCTATATTATGAACCGTTGTTTAGTAAAAAAAATCTTTTGTAACTCTCCTCTTTTGCTGGTAATAAAATAGTTACTTCATTTTTGTAAATAATTCATTGCTTTCGCAAGGAGTAGTTCACGATGCTAAGACATCCATTCCATTTTGATAATCAAATATGGGCTGAGTAAATTCAATATTTATTCCAGTTGCTCCCAATTCTTGAGATATTCTTTGAACAAAAACGTTAACTGTACTTTCCAATTGTTCCTCATTTTTAGCGACTATATAGCCTGTTATTTTATTGGGGGGCAATATTGATAATGTTGCTGTTACGGTAGGAGGAATATCTCCAACCCAATTAAATTGTAAAAAGTTCTCATTGTAACTTACTGAATAAAATCTTAAGTTAGCAAACCATTTACCTAATAATCTTTCATAGATCTCTGGTAGCTTTGTTTTGTCAATGTTACCATTCGTTAATTTTGTTTTCAAAAAAGCTACATATTTATGGTCTTTTTCTTCTACATCCTTATTAGACAAAATTTCTTGTCTAAACTTATTTGCTAACTCCACTCCTAAGTCTGTTAATTCATAACCATGGGGCGTCTTAATAATCGCCCTCTTCGTTATTAATCTATTTAATGCTTTGGTAAGTCTGGCTTGATGTAAATTACAAGCACGTCTTAGGCCTTGAAAACTGTAGGTAGTCTTTACAGAATTTATTCCTGGTGCACTCTGGGTCATTATTAATAATACTTTAACTTCTTCAATAGTTAGGCCTTCTTCTTGAAAATTACTATTGATTAATAATATCTCATTAAATGGTTCTAATGAGAAATGAGTAAGATCTTGAAAGGAAGTAAATGAGTGCACCACAATAAAAGAATAGACTAATAAAGTTAAAAAATACTCGTTTTTTTCCTAGACACAGTATACATTTGTTACGACTATAAAAACAAATTAAAACAGAATTTCAACTAAATGGCCTAATAAAATAACCTAAATTATTAAGAAAATAAGAAAATAATGATCCCTCTTTAAGATAAGAGGACGACTTTATACTAATAACATCATGTATAATTTAAACAGAAACTTAATGTAAGTCAAAGTATTATTTTCTAATAGAGTATTTCAAAATATAAGTCGTGTTAGTGAAAGGTGTCATTAATGCAATCCTTCAACACCCCGATTATCAAAGAAGTAAGTGCGGGAGGCGTTCCGTTTTTTATAGATCAAACTGGGAAAGTATTCTATTTGTTATTACGATACAGAAAAGCGGGGCATTGGGCATTTCCAAAAGGGCACATTGAAGTCGGGGAAACTTTGATAGAGACTGCTAAAAGGGAGATTTATGAGGAAACCGGGCAGTCTCAGTTTACTATTGTCTGTAAATTGCCAAAAGTAAGCGTTTATTGGTTTAGAAGACAAAATGGTATAGTAGAAAAAACTGTTCATTACTATCTTGTAAAGTTTCATTCAAAAAAACTAAAACTGTCTTCAGAACATGACCATGCCAGATGGGCTTCTTACGAGGAAGCATATAAACTCCTTAGACATAAGAACGATTATGACTTACTAAACTTAGCAAGATCTAAAATCGATAATATGATAAAATAAAAAGTTCCTGCAGATGGAAAAAAGTCAACCTCATAATTATTTATTATGAGCATGCAGGATACAATCTTAAATCTATTTTTTCAAGCTTGTTTTTAACTCTATTAGTGAGAAATCCCCTTCCGAAAGGGACGGGATGAAAGCCAATAAAATTAAAGAATTCTCGCTGTTCTATTAATAAAAACAATCATTTTAAGCGATAATACGATAAAATAGACTAAGTTCAGAAAATTAATTTAGTTCTTGCATGTTTTTTAATTCGGACAAATGTTAGACATGAGGTATGGGGTTATTAGCTCCGATAGTGAGAAAGAAAGGCTTTACAGTAAGTTTTCAGAAGACGAAATCTTTTTGTTCCCAGAACAAGAAACATTACTTAACAGAAAAAATAAAAATCTGGATACAAAAAAGGTAATAAAAACATCTCTTACTCCAAACATAGGGATTTTAGAAATAATAAAAAAAATACCAAATGTATTAGATATCTTTGAATTATGGATTATTGACGGATGGGACAAAGCAACTATTTATGGTGTACATCATAATCCATTAGAATTACCAAATGCCAAGATAATTATTTTTGGAACAAATTTTTACGGTGTTGAAGTACTTAGAACAGAACTTACGTTTGTTGATATTGATGAAATAAATTATCCAATAGAAATCTCTAAAAAAATTAGAGAAGTCTTAGAAGAATGGAGCTTTGAAATGGTACGTAGAAAAGCTAAAAAATTAGCATTAGGTTTATATCACTTTTTTGAACAATAAGAAGTCAGACAGAACCATAATTATCTAATAACTCGTGAATTTCTATTAAATCCTCAAAGAATAAATATGAGATGGGTTCTAAACCCATCCCTCCCTCATCTTGGATAAGGCGCAAATCAGATATTTTTTCAAGCTTGCTTATTTTAGATAATACTTCTTCCCTTCTACGATCAATTTCGGTTGTTTTATACGCGATTTTACCTTTAGATTCTACCCATCTCCTTAAAAATGCAATATTTTTACATGCAATTACTCCAAAAATACGTTTAGATATCGTTTTTCTTGCCCACAATAATATTTTTGGTACACTTATTGATGCACCATATTCTGGATTTGATACCATTACAGCACGATTCTTTACTTTAATGATTCTACCAGGAAAAGAAATGACATCTTCCATATGGGTAGCATTTTCAGGAGCAACCGCTATTTGTAAGCCGATCTCAGGAATAAGATATGGAAATTCAGTACGATTTAACAACGTCTTTATTTCTTTTGTAAAACGATTTAAGAACAAGTAGCGTTGTTCTCCATCCTGAGTATTAAAACTTGTTTCTAAACATGCAGTACACACTTCATGATTATTAAGTCCATGAATAACTTCTTTGTGTAAAGTACAAATTGGGCCTTGATTACGGAGTGCCTTACATCTTGTACATACGATCTTCATTGCCAACTGTAATTTATCGCTTAAAATGTATTCTACAATATTATCTGCAACTTCATATGCAACTTCTTCAATTACGTTTTTAGGTTTATTTAGACCATGCCTTAAATATCCAGAGACTACAGGCTGGCTAATTCCTAAGAAACGCCCAATTTGTTGTTGAGAATAGCCTTTTTCTCTTAATTTGAAAGAGAGAACCCGCCTAATCGTCGCTAAATACTTTTCTCCCAACAATTCGCATGGAAACTTCATTTATAGTACCCCTATATTTCCCCAAAATAAAATTTATGTTTAGATGTAAAAAACCCATATCATGATGAAAAAGAAAACACTTTCTTTAGTACTAACATTTACTATTATTTTTTCGGGGCTAATATTTTCAGTAACTGCAACATCCTCAGAAATAGTCAATAAAGAGGCTCCAAAACTGAATCAAACTGACACCCAACTTGTAATCTATACTTATGAGTCTTTGCTTGCAGATCCACCATACAACTTCACCAGTGAGTTTGAGAAAAGATACAACCTTCCGGCAGGAAGCGTTAAATTAGTACTTTTTGACGATGCAAATACAATCTTGACTAGATTGATCCTAGAAAAAGATGACCCCCAAGCAGACGTTGTTATTGGACTAGACAACGTGCTAGTCCATAAAGCCAAGGAAAATGGTGTATTACAACCTTACGACAGCAATTTATTAGGTACAAAGATTCCATTAACTTTAGTAAACAGTCTTGATCCTGAGCATTATTTGCTCCCATATGACTATGGCATTATTTCATTCTGGGCTGACAAGTCAAGAATTGGAGATCTATTATCCAAAACTGAAAATATCACTCTTGATGACTTTAAAAACAACAGCACGTTATCGGACATGTTAATTGTTGAAAACCCAATATATAGCTCACCAGGGTTAGCATTTTTATTATGGACAATTGCAGTTTATGGAGATAAAGATCATGGGATTACAGGGGTTTTAGGAGAAGGCGACTGGAAAGAATGGTGGGAGATAACAGCTCCTCATCTTAGAATTGTTAAATCTTGGGGAGAAGCAATAGATGAATTTTTCCTTCCAGAAGCAAATCGCCCAATAATGATTAGCTATGGGACAAGCCCTGCATATAATTTATGTAACTATAACGATAGCAGTACGGTAGCTTTTGTTTCCAATGAAAAAGGAAATTCATATGCATGGTATCAAGTAGAAGGGATTGGTTTAGTAAAAAATGCTAAACATGAAGACTTAGCAAAACAATTTATTGATTGGTTCTTATCTGAAGACCTACAACAAAACATCCCGCTTCATCAATGGATGTATCCTGCAAATAACAATGTTACATTACCGCCTTGCTATCAACAATCTGCAATAGATCCTTCAAAAGTCAAGTTACTAAACGATTACATTCCAAGTGATAAACTTAAGACCTATTTAGATACATGGCTTGACGAATGGGAAAACGTAATTGCAGGAGCTTCAAAGGAAAATGATTCAATACTTCCTTCACCCTCTTTAATTATTGTAACTGGAACATTAATTTTTGTAGCAGTGATACCTGTACTTACCCGTAAAAACAATTAATAAGCATCATTCCTAAAACACTAAGCAGTTTAAAGAATTGATGCGGTCATGCTAAAAAAATTATTTCTTAGAAACAGTAAATTCGTTGTTTCTTTTTTTTCCATAATAATGCCTTTAATTTATTTGTTGTTCTCTTATTTATATCCAATGTACAAAATAATAATTGTTGCTTTTGGATACGGCTTCGGAAATACAGGGTTTACAATTTCTTACTTTATTAACTTATTTCACCAAAACCAGTTTGTTCAAGCTCTTTATTTCACTTTTCAACAAGCATTAATCACAACATTCTTGGCACTAATATTAGGGCTTCCTGCAGGTTATTTTCTAGCTAGGTATGAATTTCCATTAAAAAACGCGATTCAAGACTTAATCACCATCCCGTTTCTGCTTCCCTCTGTAGTAATGTTATTAGGCTTAGTATTAGCTTTCGGCCCAAATGGTTTTGTCACTTTATTTTCAATAAAAATATTCGGGAGACCCCTATTTTCACTGTATGGAACGCTATCTGGGATAATTATTGCACATTTAATTTATAATTTGTCAGTAGTTATTCGAGTAACTGAGACGGGATGGAGGAGTATTAGTGCAGAAGAAGAGGCAGTTGCAAAAACATTAGGAGCAAGTCATTATTATTATTTATATAAAATTACACTTCCAAAAATTATTAGTTATGTAAAAACAGCAGTACTCCTTGTTTTTATTTATTGTTTTAATAGCTTCGCAATAGTTCTAGCATTAGGAGAAGTCCGATACAAAACACTTGAAGTTTTAATTTATGAAAATGCTAGGATCCGGCTAAGATTCCATCTTGCCGCAGCATTGACTGTTATTCAATTAATTCTTAATATAATTATAATTACTATTTACTTAAAACAAGGGAAAAATATTTCTGAAACAGAAGGAATACCCACTAAAAAATCATTTTTTGAGGAGTTCTCAAAGAAAGATATGAAACATAAGATGGTATTATTAGTATGGATCTTTTATATGGCATTTATATTATTTTTATCTTTAATACCCATATATGCCGTCATAAAGACCTCTTTTTATTCAGTATACACAAACAGTTTTACTTTTGAGAATTATAAGTTATTATTTTCTCAGAGATATGAACCATTACTTGGCACCTCACTAATAAATGTAGTTAGGAACTCACTAATAATAGCAGTTTCAGTAACAGCTATTACATTGGTACTTTCAATACCAATTGCTAGGTATTTAGCTTTAGAAAAGAATACTACAAAACATCTTGATATGTCAGCGCATAAGTTAGTTGAAGAATTTCTTTCATTAATAATTATTCTACCAATGGCTACCAGTGCTGTTTCTTTATCCTTAGGGGTTGCATTAGCATATAAAAACACTAAATTATATAATAACTATGTAGGATTACTAATTATTATCGCACAAACGCTAGTAGCTTTTCCTTTTGTTTATAGAATAGTTTTTTCTAGATACGAACAACTAAGTATCGAGCAGATTTCAGTAGCAAAGACCCTTGGAGGAACCTTCCTATATATATTTAAAAAAATAGAACTACCTCATTTATTACCAGCGATATTAACAGCATCCATCTTTTCTTTTGCAATATCTTTAGGAGAGTTTGGAGCTACATATTTTCTGGCAAGAACAGAATGGACAACCATGTCTATTGCAGTATATAAGCTAATTATTTCAAGAAATCCGGGACTTCCAAGTGCAATGGCATCACTAATGATTTTCATATCCTTCGTTGCCTTCAGATTAATTTCATCAACTGAATATGCTGAATTAAGGGTGTAAATATGGAAAAAGCACTAGAAATTAAAAAACTATATTATTCTTACCAAGAACTACCAGTACTTCGTGGAATAAACATGAGCCTTAGAAACGGCGAATTAGGAGTGTTACTAGGTGCTAGTGGTAGTGGAAAATCAACTTTAATAAAATGTATTGCCCAATTAATTGAGTATGAAGAGGGAAAAATATTCATACATGGAGAAGAAATAACAGGAAAAGAACCTAAAGACTTAGGTATTGGGTATGTCCCGCAAGGACAAATCTTATTTCCTAATCTGACAATTAAGGACAACATTGCATTTGGACTTAAAGCAAGGCGATGGCCACGGGAAATGATTGAAAAAAAAATAAGTGAGTTGTCTAATCTTCTCGAGATCAAATCATTACTTTCTAGAAAACCTCACCAATTAAGTGGCGGACAAAAGCAAAGAATAGCAATTGCTAGAGCATTAGCAATTGATCCAAAATTATTACTCTTAGATGAACCACTTGCATCTGTTGATGCATTCAATAAGGAAAATTTAGCATTAGAGATCAAACACGTACAAAAAGAGACAATGACTACTACAATTTATGTGACCCATGATCAATTCGAAGCTAGACTTGTTGCAGATATAATTATGATTTTAGACGAAGGTAAAATAATACAACAGGACTATGCAGAACATGCTTTTCAAAATCCGACTAATATTAAAGCAGCAATATTTATGGGGATTCCAAATTCTATTCCAAAAGAGTTACTTCGAAAAAAGTTTTTAGAAGAGTTTAATCCAAAAACAGGAGTAATCTTACCTCCAAAAAAAATAGCAATTGAAAACGTGGAAAATCATAAGGACATTAAAAAAGAAAAAAATGATTATATCCTTTTGAATGCAAGATTAGTAAAATATTCATTTGATCAACATCAAAATCAATTTGGGATTTTTGAGACAACAGATCTAACATTAAAAAAAATAAGAATACAAGTATTAAAACCAAAAATAATGGTGGGAATAGATAAGAGAAATAACTATGAAGGAGAATTTATCTTAAAAATGAATAAAAATGATATTGTCGTGCTATGATCTATTATGGCATGATTATTAAAATCTTTGCTCGTAATCTTGATTCTAAGAATATTTTACATAACAAATTACTTATTCATTCGTTCTAATTAAATATCGGTGTGAATTGTGTCATACTTCTCAGGATCTTTAGATTCTCTAATAACATATTGGAATAGGAAATATCGTGCAGAAAAATTCAAGAAACTGTCTACTCGGCAAAAGGCCGTCGAGATTGTTATTAAAGAGATTGCACCGATATTAAAAAACACTTTTTTATGGATTGACCTGGGTTCTGGTGCAGGTGGTATTGAGAAGTATGTCCTCTCAAAAGATTTTAACCCGAATATTATTGCAGTGGACTTTTCTTTTGCAATGATAGAAAATTTCTTGACACCTGAGTTTGTTAATAGGATTGTTGCTGATGCGAGGGATAATCCTTTAAAAAACCAGATTGCAGACTTTGTATCCAGCTTTTTTGTATGGTCAGACTATCCAACAGTAAAAACACCATTAAAAGAGTTTTATCGGTTATTAAAAACAGGGGGATATGGATTAATAGTCGATTATGCTTCTGGAGATTCATATTGGGAATTAAGAAAAATGCTTCATGGTTATAAAGACATAGTTGGAAATATCAATCTTAGGACACCTAAAGAAGTGATAAGAGTAATGAAAAAAATTGGGTTTGAAATAATTAAAGGAGAATATATTAGTTATCAAGTACCATTTGACTCAATGCCACAATTGATAACAAGTACAGAACTGGCATTAATGAAGTTCCAAAACCCAGATTTTTACAATTCATATTTAGAATACATGACAAAACAAATTCATGCACGAAGATTTTATTACGTTATCGGGAGAAAAAACGCGTAAACAATTTTTTTAAAAAAACTAAAAATCAGACATCAGTAATAATTTTTGTTTTTTCCGAAATAAAAAAATGCCGTCGCGATTTCCGCGTTCGGGATGGGAGCGGGTATCACCCGGCCGCTATGGTCCTGGCGAGCCAGGACTTGCCAGCCTTCGCGAGCACAGCTCACTACCAACTGGCACGCCAGCCGGC
>JAMOVR010000373.1 GCA_027061945.1 Candidatus Heimdallarchaeota archaeon | reverse complement strand
TAACTAAACATACAGCCAACAATAAATAATCACCGCAAAGCTTATTTTTTATTAAAACTATTAAGCGCCACACAGGATACAAGGTTAAGAAAAGGAGCAAAACAAACCCTACTATGCCCAGCTCCCCTAGATATTCAATAAAATCATTATGCGCCCGCCTGATTTGAACTTTCTCTGAAAAATCTTTTTTTAACATACGTTTATGATATAAAGGATACATAAAGCCCCAATTACCTGCCCCCACTCCCATAGGATGATCTTTAAACATGTCTAATGTATCTAATATAGCAGCTCCCCTCGCTGTTTTTGTAAAAAAATAGGTTGGATGCAATAATAAAGGCTTTATTTTAGAATTCCAAACTGGCATAACTCTAAACCAATAAACAAAGTAATCAGGATATCTAATGACACTAATATCATCAAACCATGCAATCCCGGGGGTTTTATATAAAATTACATAGGGCTGAACAGCAGCTACTCTTTTTTTATAAAAAATTTTTGTTGTTTTTTTCTTTTCCCAGTCATGTGTACCTGCTTGAAAGTTCAAAGAATGATGCCTAAACCAGCCATAGGATTGATCCTCATAAAATATCTTAAATAATAGACCATAATTACTGCTATCTTGTTTTACTTTTTCAGCCTTAGACCATCCACTAAATGCTATAATTTTAGGCAATGGAGGTTTAAAATAAATAGTTTCACTTTTCCAAGCAATCCGTTTTTTTTGATCTCCTATTAAGGCCACCGAATGTTTTCCTGTATGGGCGGTATCTTTTGCCCAATAACCAAATTCGGCCTTCTCCTTAGGATATAATTTCCAATGTTGGGGAGCATCTCCTGTTTGATTTCCCACTTCAAAGCTTGGATTCAAAACCAAATTCTTGCCAGTAACATTATAGAGCCATAAAACAATGAATAATCCTAAAAATAATGCTGCTATAATTACTACTCCTCCTATGACTTTAAAAAAAAATTTCATTGAATTAATCAAAAGCAATAAAGCAGACAATACTACTAATCCTATAACTGTTACCAAATAGGTTGTTTTACTCAACGATAAAAATAAATAAAAAAATTCTATCACCAATAAACTTAAGAAGAATCCAGATATATAATATCTATTTTTTCTTAAGTTATAGAACACAGCATATAGCAGCAAAAATAATTGGCTGGCCAAAGTAACAAAGCAAGTATTTTTAGCGCCAAAGGTGGATGAAATAGGATTGCCTTTAGAAATAGGAGCTAAAAAGGGAATGGTGATTTGAGTTTGAATCAAACCTATTATTGTAACAACGGCAAAGCTAGTTATTAAGGAATAAATGGCTATATCTTGAAATCGTCGATCAGTTAAAAATAGTGTCATCAAAACATAAAACAAACAACATACGGTTATCCATTGCCAAGCTTCATACAACGCGGCTTGAGGTACAATAGCCCAGGATATTGAAAGACAACTATAAAAGGTTATAAGGCAGAGCGCCCCAAAAATGGCTTTAACATGAATAGAAATTTTAGAAAATAAAACTTTAAGCTCCTCAAAATACATCAAAGAGCACCATGAGATTAAAAGCCATGATAAAATTTGGCCAGCAGCAAGCTTTGGTTCACGATAATTAACAAAAATCCAATTACCATGAAACTTTCCGGGGATGAATACTAAAGGTGGAATAAAAAAAAACATCCATATTAATACCGAGGTTATATATTTTTTGGATGTCTGTAGTGATCCCTGAAGGTTAATTTTATTGCCCCTCTTAATTTTAATAAAAATTAGTAAATTTTATCTAAACACCGAATTATACTGCGCCTTAAATGCTCTACTCTTTTTAAACTATAATATCCTATAGGATCGGTATGCATATCCTTAACAAGCCAAAAAAATCCATAATATTTCCCTTGTTCATTCAACAATGGTATTTCAATTTTTAACAAACCATCTTTTTGAAAAAATTGAGATAAATTAAGATTGTGACTCGTCCATACATAATGAATGATATCATTTTTATTTTTTAATTTCGAATAATGGATTGTATTTACACAGGAAGAAAAGTCTTGTTTGATATTCTTAGGATACTTTTTCGTGTTTATAAAAATATATAGTTCAGCTAAATCAAATTTCAGCATTTTTAAGCAATCAACAATATTTTCCCACATAGAAAAAAAATCTTTTGATGTAGATATCTCTATCTGAGATCTTAAAAAACTCCGACGCTCATGTGTTAAGCCAGCCTCATCTCCTAGTGCTTTCAACCACACATAAATATTACTAGGGGTAATATAATTAAAATAGCCTATTTTATGCATCAACAGAAATGCCGGTATTATAATCAACAACAACACCAAACCAACTGTTTTATCCCTCACATTAACTAAAATAATAGCTAATATCGATAATACTACAGATACCCCATATAAAACGAGAACGGCTTTACGAGTACTTAAACCTTTTGCCAATAATTTATGGTGAATATGTTCTCCATCAGGATAAAAAATACCTTGCCCTAAGATGAATCTCCGAACCGGAGATAAAATAGTATCAAAAATAGGTATACCAAGAGCCACTAATGGTGTTAATATTGCTGCGCTTACTTGACTCTTTACAGAACCCATAACTGATAAACCAGCTATCGTATACCCTAAAAAATAAGAACCACCATCACCCATAAATATTTTAGCTGGGTTAAAATTATAATATAAAAAACCCAATGTAGAGCCGCTTAAAGCAGCAAATAGTAAAGCTATTAAATATTGGGATCTCACAATAGCTAAAATCATCATTACTATTGATGCAAAAAAAACAATACCAGCAGCAAGGCCATCTAAACCATCAATAAGGTTGATAGCGTTAATAAAAAGAATAAACCAAAAGATTGTGATTAAGTAACTAAGTTGCCAAGCTTGAATATTTACTCCCCAAATTGGGATAAAATCTATTCTAATCCCGCCATAAAATGCTATGGTAGCGCCTATTAATTGAAATATAAATTTAATTTTATGATTAAGTCTTTTAAAATCATCCCAAACACCGATCCCAAAAATCACCAAACTGCCCAATAACAAAAAAATTAGCTCTCTCTTTAAATGCAAAACAAATCCCATTTTGTGGCCAAATAACATCATAAAAGCTAAGGACAGAAAAAATGCAATAACAATAGCTATACCGCCTGATCTTGGGGTAATCTCCTTATGGACTTTCCGATCATCTGGAACATCTATAGCACCTAATTTTTGCCCTATAGCAGCTGCTAACGGGGTTAAAAACAATGCCAAAATTAAAGAAATAGCAAAAACGGCAACAACCGCTAACATAGTTTATATTTTCCCACCAGCCTAATTAGTTAGATCTAAATAATTTTTTATAAACATCCATTGTCTGTTTTACAACATTATCTATTGAAAATTCTGCTTCAGCAATTTGTCGTCCTTTTTGTCCCATTCTTCGACGTAACTCGGGATCCAATATCAATCTTTCTAAAGCCAAAGCTAGCCCCTGACTATCTCTAGTTTTTACTAAAAAACCGTTTACTCCATCCCTGACTGCATCACGACATCCAGGGGCATCTGTCGTAACACATGGTCTACCACAAGCCATTGCTTCAAGAAGGGCCTTAGGCAAGCCTTCCCTATAATAAGATGGAAGACAAAAAATATTAGATTTAGGAAGAATATTATGCATATCATCCTTTTTCCCCCACCATTCTATAATGCCTTCAGAAACCCAACATTTTAAATCCTGTTCAGAAATGCTTTTAGGATTTCCTAAATCAGGACCTCCAACTAACACAAACCTAGCTTCTATATTTTTTGATTTTAAAATTCGGGCTGCCTCAACAAACTCTCCTACACCTTTATCCCAAAGTAAGCGAGAAGCAAGCATTATAACCACTTTTCCCTTAGGTTCAGGAGAGAATTTAAACACATTGATATCAACTCCAGATCCTTTTATTAATGTTATCTGTTTTGAATTAACCCCTGCTTTAGTAAGAAGTGAGGCATCTTCTCTATTTTGGACTATAACATGCCCAGTTTTAGAAATATTGACTAATAATTTAGTAACGATCTTACGAATCCCATTTTTCCGATCCTCTTTCACGAACAAAAAACCCAATCCCGTTATAGCCAAAACCTTCCTATGAATTCCTAGAATTTTTGCTGCCAATCCACCTAATATGACCGGCTTCAATGAAACTAAATGCAGAATATCTGGACGCTCTTTTTTTAATATTTGAGTTATTTTCCAGACAGTTAGAGCTTCTGTAATGGGATTCATGCCACTTCTATCAATATCAATATGCACCACCTTTATCCCATAAGATTCTAATAATTCCCTTTTATTAGAAACTCTTGTTACAACAGTTACCTTAAAACCTGCTTTTTGGACTGCTTTTGCTATTGGTAATCTATGCGAAACAAAAAAGTAATCTTCTGTAACAAGAAATAAAATTTTAGCCACTTATATTGACTCCAGCCAGGCCTGAAACATCAAAACATCCCATAGATGATATGCCCAATTTCTTTTCCCTTCTAGATGTTCTTGCCATTTCTGTCGAATTGGTTTTACGTGAAAAAAGCCTTCTGATTTAAGTCGTGACTCTTCAATGAGCATCTCTCCCCATTCTCGTAATGGGCCCCGCAACCATACATCTAGGGGTATGCCAAATCCTGTCTTTGGCCTTTCAATAAGTTTTTTGGGCACATACTTATAAAGAACTTGGCGTAATATCCACTTTCCTGTGCCATTTCGAATCTTAAACTTGAGTGGCAGTTTCCAAGCAAATTCAACAAGCCTATGATCTATCAAAGGGACCCTTGCCTCCAGGCTTACAGCCATGCTTGCCCGATCTACCTTCGTGAGAATATCATCTGGAAGATATGTCACTAGATCCATAAACATCATGAAAGCAGTAAAATCATTATAAAGGCTTTGAGGAATGGTTTTTGTCCATCTATCTGGTTCTTTATCAATACCTTTAACAACTTGTAAAGGATTGGTCCAATGTGATGCAAGAAGTTTATATAATTCTTCTGGAGACGATGCAAGCAATGCCTCAGCAAGTTTTTGAATTTTGTACCCGGGCATTCGAAAGTTGATTTTGCCCTTAGAAAGTAGAGTTAAAAAATCAAAAATGGCATCCCACTGCCTTGGAGTAAAGCTGTGCAGAGCAGAAGAAAGTATTTTTTTTAGCCGACACGGCCAAGCTCCATACCTATTCCATATTCTAGGAGCCCACTGATGCCTATTGTAACCACCAAATAGCTCATCACCTCCATCACCAGAGAGTGAGACTGTTACCTTTTCACGTGCAAGTTTTGAAACCAAAAATGTTGGGATTTGGGAAGAGTCTGCAAAGGGTTCATCAAACATGGAAGGAAGAGAGGGAATAACCTCCAAGGCTTGCTCAGGGGTAACATATAGTTCTGTATGGTCTGTGCCTAAATGTTGGGCAATTTTGTTTGCATATCTAGCTTCATCATAAGATTCAATGATATTCCCAATGGAGAAGGTCTTAATGGGTTTTGTGCTCTGAGATTGCATCATAGCGACTACAGTAGAAGAATCGATACCACCAGACAGAAATGCACCAAGTGGAACATCAGCTATCATCCTACATTGTACTACATCTAAAAGGTGTCTTTCCAGCTCTTTTATAGCCTCTTCTTCAGAGATGGAAAGAGGATTTTCAAGCCCTTTTGCCGCTATAGACGTAGGCGACCAATATTCCATTAACTGAAAATTAGACTTTCTTGTAGAATTAATCTTAGCAATATGTCCGGGTTCCAATTTAAAAATGTTCTTGAAAATGGAAGAGGGTGTTGGAACACAGTTATATCTCATAAAAAGGGCTAAGGCCTTTCGGTTAATTGATGCATTAAAGCCTGGGAAGGCCATAATTGCCTTTAATTCAGATGCAAAAACAAAGGATTCATTTATCCAACCATAATAAAGGGGTTTTATACCTAAACGGTCCCTGACAAGATAAAGAACTCTCTCCCTCTTATCCCAAAGGGCAAATGCAAACATGCCAACAAACTTTTTTATAGCGGCTTCTACCCCCCACTCTAAGACGGCAGCCAGTATAACTTCTGTATCAGAACCTCCTTTAAATTTATACCCAAAATTTATAAGCTCTTTTCGCAAAGTGCGGTAATTATATATCTCGCCATTATAAACCACCACATAACGACCATCATGCATTGGCTGATGCCCTAAAGAAGATAAATCAAGTATTGAGAGACGACGATGGCCTAAGGCAATCCCAGCATGAACATCCAGCCAATAACCGGCATCATCGGGACCTCGATGATGCAATCTATCTCTCATTCTAATTATATTTTTTTTATCTATTTTTCTATTAGATAAGAAACCTACAATTCCGCACAAAATCTAACCCTTATTTCCTATATAATTAAAATTTCTAGATGACATTCCATCTGCTAAAATCGTTATCGAAGCCTGTAAAAACCAAAAAATAGGATGACGAAATATAAAATGAAAACAACTCAATACAAACAAACTGACTATAGCACCTAACAACCAATATTGTTTTTTAATAAAAACTTTTTTAAAAAAATAAAATTGAACCAATAAATAGAAGATAATGCCTAGTAAGCCCGTACTCATGCCCCAGTCTAATATAGAATTATGTGCCTCAGCACACAAAAATGGTGATTCTTTACCACTAAAAGATCCTGGGCCAAAACCTGTAATCGGTGATTCTAGTATTACTAATAATGCATTATACCAAAGCAAAAAGCGCACATTCGTCCCCATAAAACTATTTCCTGAATCACCTTCTAAGTATCGGGATATAATTTTTTGAAAAAGGGAAAATAAAGAACTCCAATTAAAGCCTATCGCAACCATAATTAATATTAATATAAGAAAAAAAACAATCAAACTATTTAATGACTTGATCGTGAAATATTTTTTAAAAAAATAAAGCAAAAATATAAGGGAACCAGAAACACTCCATGCAACATAGAGAGCATCACTTTGAGTCAAAAAACCCAAAGCAATGCAACTAATAATTATTATACCACACAACAAACGAGTAAATTTATCAGACGAGATATTAAATATCCAAAATCCTAAAAAAGGTATGGCAACAAGATATAATGCAGCTTGATTTGGATTTTTTGCTCCAGCAGTAAATCTGCTGCTATACCATAAATAATCTATAGGAAGCAAAGAAATCTTGGATGCAATATAGACTAAGCCCCATAGTGACAATAATAAAAACAAAAAACGTCGAACAGCAAAAAATACTTCTACTGTACTACCATGTAAAATAAAAAATAATATATTTGATAATAAAGTAAAAAAAATAGCTATTGCAAAATGCCAGTATTTGCATTTATAAAAATATATACCATTAACATTAACAAGCATGCTTACTAACAAGGCTAACATAAGTAATAACAAAAAAAACACAATATGCTTTGCTGTTTTACTTAAGCGGACCTTATGAATCAAACTTAAATTTAAAATTGCTCCTAAATCCCATAAGAGCAAGAGCAACTCTCCCGGACCAACAGGAAGGTTAGCTATTCTAGTTCTTGTTAAGGAGATAAGACTTAAAGATATAATAAATAAAGTTATACTTAGACGTGATTGTAGAGTTAACAATGTTTATAGACACCTGCAAAAGCATATTTCGTTTTTATTTGTCACAGTATCTAAATGAATTATTAAAATGAGCATTAGCTTCAAAAAAGAAGAACACCGGATATCTTATACTACCACTTTATTTAAGATGTTAGCTAACTGTCGCGTTTGTTCACGACGAGTATATTGTTGTAATTCCTTCTCCTCGCCTGTCCACAATGGCCTAGCATATTTTCGTTTTTCCTTTAGCCAACGTAAAATCAACGACTCGATTTCCTTGGAATTTTCTACATGAAAACCAGCTTGAGTTTTACCCAAAAGGTCTCCAAGTATACCTTTTTTATAACCAATGCTCAAAATAGGACGACGTGCTCCTAAATACTCAAAAACTTTGCCAGTATACACACCTTTAACAGATGGATCTTTCCATTCTAATAATAATAGCACATCAGCCTCTTTCTGCAAACGCAAAGATTCTTGATAAGGCACTGGATTATGTATTTCAATCAAAGGAGCAACCTCAGGGAAAGAACTCACCAATTCCTTAGCAATTTGAACCATAGGGCCATAAAAGACAACTTTAACGTCTTTAGCATGCAGGCTTCCTTGTTTTAATAATGACTCTAATGCCTTGAATAAAGGAGTAGGATCCTGTTTTTTAGGATAAATTCTTCCAGTGTAAAGTATACGCAAAGGTGCTGAACGATCATCTCCAAAAGAAGAAATAGAATCAAAGTCAGAAGGATCAAAACCATTCATTATAACATATCCCGGTTTATTATGTAAACGGATAAGATTATCACGCAAGGGTTCGGAAACAGTTATCAAAGCCGAAGCTTCACGCAACACTCGTCGCTCTAAGCACTGCTCTAGAGTGTACAAAGGCTTAATACGACGAAACACATGATTTTGAGTCCAAAGATCCCGAAAATCTGCTACCCAAGGCAAATGCATATCTCGTGCGAGTCGCGAAGCTATAATATGAGCTGTATTGGGCAAAGAAGAGCTAAGTATGATATCTATATTTTCCTTTTTAGCAATCGCTGCAATCTCAGAATAATCAAACAGCCACGGCCATACCTCATCGGGGAAACATAAAATATGCTTATATACACTATATCCTAGTTTAAAAATAAATTTTGAAGAAGGAGAGGATGAAAAAGAGGTATCTTCTTTTTGTGTTTTTTTAGGAGACCTCAAAGAATAAAACATCTCATTTAAACTTCTATCTCGAGTGCGATACACCCGACCCTGCTTCACTTCATCTTTCAATATACCATGCCGTGTGTACAATTCTGATTGGGCCTGCACTGTTACTATAACAGGTTCCCAATCAAAATCTGGCAAATATTTTGCCCATTTAGCTAACCGCAAAGAACCAATAGCTTGTTTTGGAGGATACCAATAAGCTAACAATAAAACCCTATGCATACCATCCCTTTTCTATAATTCAAGCTATTCACAATTTCTTTAATAACAACATCCATCTCCCTTACCCGTTACGAACGTCATAAAATATTTTATGATCTATCTAAGTCGTCAAAATTTTAAAATTTTCTCTGAGGTCTTCATATTGCAAAAACGTACTGCAAGCACTTCATGATTTTATACATGTTAAATAAGCTAATTCCATATTTTTTGAATAAAAACTCGAATTATGCCACAGTAGGGTAAAAGTACCTTCAAAATGTTTAATGGTTTCTTTAAGTTTGATTATATAGTTTATAAATTTATCTCCATATCCGATATTCATATATTGTTTGCTACCAACGCTACACTCCATCACAATCAAAGGTATCTCAACTAAATTTAGCAGTTTGCGATTTTTTAAGTCATACAATGGGTATTCGTAGCATATCCCACACCTAAAACCGGCATGGTCTGCAAAGGTTAATGTTGTATCATAATTGATCTCAGCATCTTCAAGAAAAGTTGGGGTGATAAGTGGATCCCATCTTAAAAAATGCTGGCGAGAACCTAAATATTTTTGTTTTATTCCTTCTTCTGATAAGACATTTCGCAAGATATTAGCTTCATATCTCAACTGTTTTTTATCCTTATATGTGTTGTAGCTTGGATGAAGACCAATATGATGCCCTCTGTCATAAATCCTTCTAATGAGCTTGCGAACAACTTGGTCATTAAGATAAACAGGTGCATCATAAACAGGATGGGTCTTTCCAGACTTTAAAAAAAAGGTAACTTGATTGCCAACTTTTTCATTCTCATCCATTACCCATTCAATATAATAATAATGAGGATCATATGAAAAATTATTAAATTTTGAAGCAAAGTAATTAATAAAAGACTTGCATGCCAATTTAGGACTTTTTCTTATTATCAAATCACCACCCATATGCTTAATTTGCTTAGGAAAATTCTTTAGCCCTTCCTGATAGGCATGATCCACATCGCAACTCACTTGCAACTGGAATACCCTTTTTTTACGCTTGAGCCCTGGCCACAATTTATTTATTGTTGTCCAAAGTATTTCAAGATATTCATTAACAATCGGCCGATCAAGAAATCCCTCCTGAAATGCCAACGATGCCCAAGCAGGAAATCTATCATGTTCATCTCTTTCCTTTTTTACCACCTCTTCATAGCGTGAAAGCATAAAAAAAGCAGAACCAAATATATCAATAGGAAGGTAAGCAACTCTATCATTCGTATCATTGTGCGGGCTGTGAAGCTTTCTAAAACAGTCAACATCGCCGAAAATAACAGGAAGTTCTCGCTCATGCTCAAGCAAGTTATGATTATAGCCTAGAGAGTGTGGATCCAGACGAATCAGGGGTTGAACAGGGAGAGATTCGGGCGTTAACCACTTATCATTTGGTGTTTGAAAAAAAACGTCAGGCATTATTAGACAAATTTCATTATTTGTAGAAATACTCCAGTAACGACTTCCTTCATAATATTGTAGTAAATACTCAATCCCAAGAAACTGCTCAAACAATAGATGGCAGATATATTCTCGTTCCGATTTATAATTTGGAGGAGATTTTATGATAAGCATACTTTAGTAGATTCTAAACACGACCTTCAAACACAAATGGGGTAACATACCAATCAATTATTTTATTGTTAGAGTCCACCAAAGTATTATTTAGGAGCTTTCTCGGCATTAACGTATCATTTCTATTGAAAAAGGAGTGAAATTTATCTCGCAAATTAGTTTTTTGAAATTTTATAAAAAAATTAACAAGTTTATTCTCATCTGCTACTGTGCTAAAAGATAATATATTTCCTCCTTGAGCATGAACCCATTCACATACGGTATTTAATATCTTTTCTAATAATGCTTGATCTATTGGATAAATGACAATATCCTCTAAGCGAAAAATCTGAGGTCCAATATTACGTACAATTGCATAGCCACACCCCCCTGATTTACTGCCTTCATAAACAAAAGTAGTATGAATGCCATAAGGATTATCCCAATATCTCCATGCAAGATCTTCTCGATTTCTTCGAGGCGTTAAGCCATAAGAATTCCGAGCTATATCCCAGAACTTCGCAAAAAACTGATGCTTTTTGGCCTCTTGAGAAGATAAAACCTGTAATGGTAGCGAATTACTATTCCGTGGTATAAAGGCAGTAAATTGGTTAATTTTTTTACCTATAGCTATACATAATCCACCCAATGTTTTAAAAAATGGTTTTTCCTGACGGGCCATGCAAGAAATACCTAGACGTGAAAGGAATGCCCCAGGGCATAAACTCCATTCGAAATGGAGCCATTTCCTTTTTGCCTCATATCCTTGCATAAGCCGTTGACGTAAAGCAGCTGGAGGTCCTAAAGTTGAAAAAAGCAAATCGAACCTTTTTTCATATTGAGATAAAAAAATTTGTTCATATTTTGGATATAGAATTTTTGCTCTAAAAGCAGGAAGCACCATGGTATTTTCTGTTTTACCTGCAAGAAAATCATCCTGGCCATAACTAAAAACAATCGGCATGACACCATGATGACCTATCAACTTGGTCGATCCATCATCATTTACATATTCTATAAGCCAAATCTCTCCTTTACCTCCTGGAGCATCTTGCCACTGCCACATGAACTGACTAACCGTCCTTTTACGCCCAGTAACAGCAAGATAGAGCTCATTAATAGCATGTTCATCACCAGGAACATATGGCCGATAACGGTAACGGGTCATATATAATTAGGTTATTTAGACTTGTTAGTACAAGAATTAATATAAGAGCATATAGCGTCAATGGTTAACAACTTTTCAATTTGCTCCTCAGGAATATCAACTCCAAATTCCTCCTGAATAGCGAGAAAAATATTCATCATATCAAGGGAATCTGCGCCAATATCACGGAGATTTGTATCAGATGTTAACTTTTTTATATCAATCATAGTATTTGCATGTTCAATTATCTTTTTAATATCCTGAGTTTGAACTGACATATTACCTCACCTCCTATTTCAATTAGTAGTTGAACGCTCAATAATCATGGTGCCAATAGAAAAGCCTACCCCAAAACCTGATATTAAAATTTTATTATTTCTATTTTGCATTATAGTTTTCTGAAGGATTAAAGGGATTGAAGATGAAACTGTGTTCCCTGTTTTTTCCATAGAACATATTACTTTATTTTGTATATCTAACCTTCTTGATAAAGTTTCAACAATATATTTGCTTCCCTGATGAAGAACATAGCAATCAATATCTTCTTTTGACAAGTTTGCAATACGTAAAAGGTTCTCAATCTGTTGAACTACTTCTGTCGCAACAAAATTGAAGACATTCCTACCATTCATATACAACACACCATCTTCATTTTTTAAATCGGAAGCCCCTTCACCATGAGTACTAAACACACTTTCTCCAAAAGAAAATAATGGATCATCAGTAATTAATGTTGCTGTGGCTGCATCTCCAAAAAGCATAACAGTATTCATATCATTCTCATCAATAATTTTTGAATAGGGATCCGCAGTAATAAGTACTCCGGTCCTCAATCCCGACGCTTCCA
>JAMOVR010000372.1 GCA_027061945.1 Candidatus Heimdallarchaeota archaeon | reverse complement strand
CTTCCATAAATCCCTTTACAATATTTAACCCATATACATATCCTGAACAGCCAAGCGAAATATCGAAAGCAGCAACAGATACAGACAATCCAGCTTTTTTCTGTACAATTGCTGACGTATGAGGCAATCCTCTTCCATCAGGATTCTGGGTGCAAAGAACTAGACAATCTATTTCTTTTTTATCAAGACCAGTTTCATTTAAAAGTCGCGTTAAGGCTTTAACTGCCATGTCAGATGTCTCCATCCCCTCTTCCATAAGAGGTAAAACATGGCCACCTAGTCGCTGGATTACAAACTCCTCACTTTTCCCAAATTGTTTTGCCAATGCAAAATTATCCCGAGTCATAGATGGGATATATGAAGAAATAGCTTTAAGTCCTATCATATTGAGCTCACAGTAAATCGAATTTGTCCTATATGTCGATCTCCTTCAATAATATTGGATACCGTCATACGGTTAGCTAAGTTTTGTTTTAATTCTATAGAATAACAATATTCATTATTTATTGTAAAAGGTTCTATCAAATCCAGTTGAGAAAAAATCCAACGCCCTTGCTGAATTGGTATAAGCTTATTATGAAGATGCTTTGTTAAAACAATGATTTCTTCAATTGCAGAAAATCCTGCTCTTCTATTTTGAAAAATACTTTTTTTTTGTAGAACCACTTCGTTAAGTACAATATTTTCATCAAAACCATATCGTTCATTAATTTTATTATTTGTTTCAACAATAATAGCCGGTATGAGTTTTTCTTTATGTTTTATAGTGCATACTGCTCGTATCGCCTTTTTAGAGTAATCTTTTGGTGCCTCAAGAATCAAGTCGCAAGAATTTCGAGCGAATCCACGGAATACAATATGATTGATCCAAGCTTGATCATCTAGCATAGTTTGAACAATATCCATAGCCGCATTATATATATCACTACCACGGATATAGTTACGTTCTCCTTTATATTGTAATTTTAATGGAAAAGATTGCATCAAAATATCTCCTGATATCTTTTTTCACGATAAAGCAACACCATCTATAAACCTCTCAAACCATAATTCTAACATCACAAGATACCATGTATGGGGAGCATGATATTTACCAGACTTATATTCAAATAGACATTCATTAATGTAAAGATGGTTTATTATATCCTGCTCTTATAGCCTCTTTAGTTTTTATTCACTAAATCTGAAAGTGGACCTTGCTTCCATTATTTTAAAAGCATATTACTTGATGTATAAAAAAACTATATAATTCTTCATATGTAGTTTTAAGAAATTAATTATCAGTTATTCCAGATAATTATTTAAAATTCCGTGGTTTATGTGCGGCCAATAAAATAGCTGCAAAATATAAACAATATAATATCAAATTAGTTATACAAAGAGCATAAAGCAGAATAGAAATTTTCCCCTTTGGAGCCAGCACAAAAAACACTAAAGCAGTTATCAGAAATGATATCACTTTCCATAATGCGCCAATACGATTATTATTGGTCGCTCCTAAAGTGCTACTTAAAGTAGAAGCAATAAATTGAACAGCAATAGCTGGCATTAATATACGCGCATATTCACCTGCTATGAGCCACTTTTCTCCTAATACAAAGGCAAAAAGGTCTGGTCCCCATAAAATTATTATCAAAGCAGGAAATAATATTATCAATAAAAGAACTCCCGCAAGCTTGAAAACATAAGGAATCACTGGTCTCCCGGCATTAACAAGATCGACTACCTTTTTCAAATTTATTTGAGAAACAGAGGCCGAAATAAAAGCCAACGGAGTAGATGTTACTCTCATGACGATGGCATAATACCCCACCGTACTTTCAGGAAAATATTTACTAAGAAAAAATATGGGTAGGCTTAATGTAAGACCATTCAATAAACCAGTAGTAGCATTATAAATGGGATAATGGCGGTATTTGCACAGAAGCCATCTTTTTGCCCTACTCCATGCAAAAACCCGCTTGCCTAACATACTTCTATTCCAATATAGGAGTAAAAACGAGGCCACAGCAAGTCCAGCAAGAAAACTGCTCAATAGCCCCTCGAATCTAAACCCTATGACTCCAGCAACAACACTTAAGCAGACTGCAGTTAAAGAACGAACAATTCTAGCTTCTGACATCAAGCTATACTGTTTATTGCGATTGGCTAAATAACTAGCTGCAGTAAAAAAACCAGTAAGTAAAAGTGCTGGGGGTATAAAAAATATCCAATTGCCAAGACGATCGGCGTCAAGCAGGGAAAGAACCCTATCCCCCGCCAACAGAAAAATAATAAACAGCACCACCGATATGCCCGCAGCAAAGTAAAGAGCAATGCCAAGAAGGTGTTCAGCATGAACGCTATTTTTAGGCAAAACCAGAGCTACTTCATATTTTCCACAAATAATTGGAGTAAAAATCCCAATAAATGCCATGAATACTGCAAATATGCCGAAATCTTCTGGAGTATAAAGACGAGTTAAAACGGGGCTGGCCAAAACAGGAATAATCTGTGCTAAAGCCGTGCCACTCCCAAGAATTACAACATTTCTAAGAAAAGAACCGGGTTTCAATTATACCATCCAACCCTACATATAAAAGTTGTGTATTATTTAATTATCCCCCATAACTCAACAGCACCAAATAAATGGCAGAGTAGACATAAGATCACTTAAGATCCGAGAGACATATTATTTTTCCATTTTCAAGCTTATACTTATCACCTGTATAAGGACACTCATATTCTCCATTTCCCTCCAAAGGTAGTGGTATTTGCTCCCCATAACGGCTCATCCAACCTATTTGCCTAGCAGGATTACCTACCACAAGGCCAAAATCAGGCACATCTCTATTGACTACAGCTCCAGCACCAATAAAGGCATAAGTCCCAATAGTAATACCACCAACAATGGTGGCATTGGCACCTATTGTTGTACCTCTTTTAACAAGAGTCTTTCTATATTCGTTTTTCCTAGGAAATTCTGAACGTGGATTGTAAACATTGGTAAATACCATACTAGGTCCGCAAAATACATTATCTTCTAAAATCACTCCTTCATAAACTGAAACATTATTTTGTATCTTGCAGTTGTTTCCTATTATTGCTTTTGGCCCTACCACTACATTTTGGCCGATATTGCAATTTCTGCCGATACAAGAACCTTTTATGATATGACTGAAGTGCCATATCCTGGTTCCTTCTCCGATCTTAACATCTTCATCCACTATTGCGGTCTGGTGAGCACTCCATGCATCAGAGATTCTTCTCTCTTGCTTTATGATAACTTTCTTTTCCTGTTCGAGAGATGCCTGGCTGGCATTAAGTATTTTAAGCACTCGCAAGCCTTCTTCACCATCAGTGCGAGGCCTCTTGCGGCTGATCATACAATCAAGAAAATGCGCGCATTCAGCTCTGAGTGGCTCATCCTGTTCAACTGTGATCTTTTTACCCTCAGCCCTATGAGCTACAGGAATGTTTTCCATCCAATCTATAGTATGAGGATAGAGCACAAGCTTTTCATCCCAAGGGCTAGTGTCATCAAAGACAGCCATCTGTTTTTCACCAACAACCACTAGTTTTTGCTCTTTGAATGGATGTAGCCAAGAGACAAAAATATGAGCTCTGACGCCACTTGCAAAGTTTAATAGGGTGACTGTGGTATCAGCAATCTTCTGATGGAGAAAGTTGCCACCCTGAGCCCTAACAGATTCTGGCATTTCCCCAGTAAGCCCTAATATTACAGATATATCATGAGGGGCAAAGGACCAAAGCACGTTCTCCTCACGTCTTAGTTTACCAAGGTTTAACCTATTAGAATAAATGTATCTAATACGTCCAAGCTCTCCTTCGTCCACTAATTGTTTCAACTTGAGGACCACTGGATGATACCAGAGAAGATGACCTACCATAAGGATACGATTATGCTTCCTGGCAAGAGCATTTAACTCTGCTCCTTCTTCTTCAGAAAGGCACAAAGGCTTCTCAACATAAACATCCTTACCTGCCAAAATGGCCTCCCTTGCAAGTGTTGCATGTGTGACAGCAGGAGTAGATATTGCAACTCCTTGTATTTCAGGATTAGAAAGAATATCACTGAACGCAGTAACACCATTTATTCCATCATATTGCTCAAGAAATGATTTCACGGCTTCTGGATTGGTGTCACATATAGTATGTAACGCCCCTAGATTAAAAAAATTTCGTACTAGATTTTTACCCCAATAACCCGTTCCGATAACTGCTATATTTTTATTATACATTTTCCTACTTAAAATCAGTAATTTACTGTTGTTTTGAATTAAAATTTCCTAAAAACATACACTTTTCTAATCACCCACTTCTCATGAGAAGCTTTATCTTAATTTATTTTAAGGCTTTTCTTCTTATATTCACTTTTAAGATGTGTACAACTAATTAAGTACAGCATTCTTTAAGAGAATACACAATCTTAGAAATATCTTTTTGGGTTAAATATCCATGTATAGGCAAACTGAAGATCTTTTTAGATATCTCTAACGAAATAGGAAAATCTTCTTCTCTATATGCTAAGTCAGCAAATGCACGTTGCATATGCAATGGTTTTGGATAATAAATCATTGTGGGTATACCTGAGCTTTTAAGCGCAGCCTGAATAGAAGCCCTTTGCTTTTCATCTTCTGCAAGGACAGAGTATTGTGCCCAGGCTGATTGTAGGCTATCTGGAACATGCGGAACCTGTAAATCTTTTTTAAGTAAATTACTATAAGCAGCTGCAATGCTCTCTTTTTGCTCAAGTTCCCAATCAAATATTTTAAGCTTTGCTAAAAGAACTGCTGCTTGCATGGTATCAAGCCTCGCATTCAACCCAAGCCTCACATTGTCATATTTGTCGTTTCCTTTGCCATGAACCTTTATGGAATCAAGTACTTCAGCCAAGGCGTCATCGTCAGTGAAAATAGCTCCTCCATCCCCATATCCTCCTAAAGGCTTTGCAGGAAAAAAACTAGTAGCTGTAGCATGACCTAATGTGCCCGATTTTTTACCTTTATATACTGAACCGAATCCTTGAGCACTATCAGAAAGCACCTTTAAATTATGTTGTTCAGCTATCTCCATTATGAGATCATAATCAGCGGGCAGGCCAAAAAGGTCTACAGGTATGATGAGTTTAGGATTCAATGGTTCACTCTTAGGTATGGGATAGATAGAAGGATCGTTTTGCTTCACTGCTGTAATGGCAAGGGCTAGCTTTTTAGGATCTAAATTAAAGGTATTAGGATCTATATCAACAAAAACCGGTGTTGCTCCAACAAGCCGAATGACTTCTGCGGTAGCAATAAATGTAAAAGGGGTAGTAAATACCGCATCTCCGGGACCAATGTTCCAAGCCATAAGAGGCATCAATAGAGCATCTGTGCCAGAAGATACTCCAATGCAGTGTTTAGCTTGGGTATAGTGGCATAATTTTTCTTCTAACTCTTTGATTTCTGGTCCTAATATATACCTGCCATGTTTAAGGACAGAGTGGATATTTTTCTCTATCTCTGGTCGAATAATATCCTGTTGTGCCTTTAAGTCTATAAATGAAATAGGCTTATCTTCATCTTCCTGGAATATCCATGCCAAGGCCTTAGCTGGCTCAATAATTTCTATTAGGCCTAAGGTATCAAAATTTTTATTACAAGTAACAAGCCTCTTTTCTCCATTTATGCTGGAAGTTGCAAGGGCAATCTGGGCCTCTTTGAGATTATGTGCCTTGCTTACAGCTTTTGACTGATCAAAGCCAAAACAGCTTAGGAGAGAGACCTCCTCTAATAAGGTGGATAAAAGCTGTCTGGATACTTTTTTTGCTTCCTTGACTGCTTTCCCTTCTTGGATAAGTTGTTTCACAAACTGGGAGTCAAGAGGACCCAAGACAGAGGCAGGAAACCAAACCTTTACATTTGTTTCTTTACATCGTTCTAACAACTTCTCTATAAGTAAATAATCGCCCTGTTTAAGCCATTTGTCTAAAACGATATCCAGATCAAGAACAATGTGTTTCATTAGCTATATTTTCCTCAAGACCAACAAGAACCTTTAACCAAAGCACAGGCTACCGCCATTTGGGTGAATTTGGTTACCCATGAAATATAAAAAATGT
>JAMOVR010000371.1 GCA_027061945.1 Candidatus Heimdallarchaeota archaeon | reverse complement strand
TTTTCCATTGTTGCCTGCCCCGGGTGATTTATGCCTTCACGTTTGAAGATGTGTGAGATGGTCATAAATATGATTTTTAGATCCAGCCGGAAACTGATGTTGTCTACATACCAGATATCCAGCCGGAATCTATCCTCCCATGTAAGGGCATTTCGACCGTTTACCTGTGCCCAACCTGTAAGACCGGGCTTGACTTCATGCCTGCGTGCCTGCTCAGAGGTATAACGGTCCAGATATTCCATAAGCAGTGGTCTTGGTCCAACCAGGCTCATGTCTCCTTTCAAAATATTCCATAACTCAGGTAATTCGTCCAGGCTCGATGCCCTAAGAAACTTGCCGAATTTAGTCAGGCGTTCGGCATCTGGAAGAAGATTTCCCTGCTCGTCTTCATCATTTGTCATGGTGCGAAATTTGTAAAGTGTAAAGGGCCTGCCGTGAAGTCCCGGACGCTTCTGAGAAAATATTACGGGTGATCCTAGGTTAATGCGTACTGCTAAAGCTAGGACACTAAGAACAGGAGACATGATAACCAATCCCGGTAATACTAGTGCAATGTCAAGTATTCGTTTCCCGTAAAATTTATATAGCATAACTCATCTTTTATATTAATTTTGAATGGTTTTTGTTTCGTTAGACTTTTGTCCCTTGATTTTATTAAAATATGTTTGTTCCAGCCAATTAACAAATTGTTTTGCAAGTATGCTTCTGTCAAACTGCATTTTCCCCAATCTTTTAGCGTTTTCTCCCATTTCATTTAGCTTATCACGATTATCTGCAGCGTCTTCTAAAGCGTCTGCAAATTCATCAGGATCATCAGGTTTAACTGCATACCCACAAGCATATTCCTTTATCATGTTAGATAACCAGCCGGGATAATTGTTAATAACAGGTAGCCCCATAGCAAGATAGTCAAAAAATTTATTCGGAGACGTTCCAAAGTAAAAGGCAGGTACGTTAGCCAGAATCATCATTCCAAGGTCTGCACCCTGCATATATCGCGTTAATTCCAATTTTGGAACAGGATCAAGGAAAAAGCAGTTATCCAGGTTTTCATCCAAAGCCTTTTTCTTTAACAGAGGTTTAAGTTTACCATCTCCAATAAAAACGAATTTTATATCATTACGTCCCCGTTTTTTTAAATGTTGTGCAACATTCAGTACAGCTTCCAGCCCATTGGCTAGTCCATGGGCACCGGTGAAGATTGCCATTAGATCATTTTTTCTTACTTCATTGGGCCTAGCAGGATTTGATGCGGCTTTTTCAAACAGTTCAAAGTCACAACCATTTGGAATCATGGCAACAGGTTTATGAAGTCCTGCTTTTGCCTTTATACCGTCTACAATGCCAGGAGATAGACCTATGCAAGCATGAGCAGATTGGTAGGAACACCGTTCCAATAGGGACATGAGCCACAGAAGCAATGGATTGGTCACTACGCCCATTGCCTTAGGAAGCTCAGGCCATAAGTCTCTAACTTCGAATACAAAAGTCTTGTTTCTAAACCATCTGGCAAAAATTCCAGGTATGCCGGCAGTCAATGGAGTGCTAGTGGCAAATACCAAATCATAATGCTCAAAAAGAGCTAACCGTATGCTTTTTAAAGCAAATTTCAGGAATACTAAGGTTCTTTTCACTAGTCCTTGATAGTTAGAATAGGGCAGTTCAAATTCAATAACTTCTATGCCATCAACCATGCCTTGCCTAACTCCTTTTTTAAAAGGGCCCGACAGACCGCTTACACCTCCCTGATAACTTCCGCATACCATGGTTACTTCATGGCCTGCTTTAATAAGCGCTTGTGACATTGCATAAGAACGATTTCCTGTAGAACCAGCAGGCGTTGAAAAATGTTGATGGAAATAAAGAATTTTCATAAAAAATCAGTATGTAAAGGTAATTATGGACGTCAATTTACAAGGTTTGGAACAATGGACTTCTAGTACAGGCCTATACTGTTTTTGCATATAGTATTGGGACTCCGGCATTTTAATAAGCCTTATCTCCATATCACTTGATGATTCAATTTTCAAAGTTGCTTCTTGGCATTTCAGGAAATTTTTACTTAGACGCCACTTCCTAGCAGGAAGATGCCATCGTAATACAGCATTATGTTTAAAACCGGAGATCTCGTCATTTATAATCCATCGGCCCGAGTTCCATAAAACACTCCTTTTGTGCCACGCACCTAGATAGTCTGTATAGCTGCTGCTAACGAAATTGTTTTTCCATTCAATGTATTCCGGTTTAAGCCAGCTTCCATAGAGAAAGCGGCCAAGTCTTGGCATCTGATCACGTCCATCAAATTCAACCGTGCTATGTGCAGAAGTACTAGGAAAATAGTCAAGTAGTTTTTCCTTGCAATTATAACTATAAGTGCCACTATCTCTGGTCCAGTTAGTTCCATTATGCCATATATCCAAATGGAGTGCATCTGCATGGCTTGGCCTAAATTTGTAGATTGGCAATCTAAGCATAGCGAAGCCATTTTGATGTCTTATGCAAGCATACCCGCCATGAGACATTAATACAGAGGATGGTTGCTCTAAAGGTGAAAGACTATCAAAATTATTAAAGTGGAAAAGTTCAATTAGTGGATGTATGGAGTTACTATAGTCACATTTCTTTTGTAAAAAAATCATAGCCGCTAATTGTAAGCTAGGGAAAAAATCCCGGTAACTAGTTTGAGACAGATTAAAAAGAAAAGCACCATCGTTGGCACCAAGATTTGGGGTATCACCACTTGAAGTATCGATCATACAGTGAAACCATATTGTGGCTTTTGCTGCTTTTTTATAAAAGCAACTGCTAAATCGTTGAAGTTGCATTTTTTGCCTGAACAGTTCAACAAAACTTAGTTCGTCAAGCACCATCCTGTGATAGGTTACAGAGTGTTGCGAAAAGCTGCCATCTGACATAATAAGCTTTTTGAGTCTGTCTTCCAGCCAGGATTTTCCTATAAGGGCCCAGCGGTTTGCTTCAGCTTTTCGCTGTTTATCTGTGTGAAATTTTGCAAGATAGGCACCAGCTGTATAAAGTGCCGCAGCTTCGCTGATTCCATGATTATTATCCTGGGAAATTGCATAACGAATCGTCGGAATTATCCGTTTCAGATGTATTTCAAGCAATTTTAAAAAGCCTGGTAAGGGTTTAAAGAAACTTTCTTTTATACATAAAGAAGCTGTGAGCAGATTTAAGCATCTAAGAGCAGCCTCTTGACCACATTTCCAATTTATGCCAGCATTCGGAGGATTAGACTTACACCAATCTCGCAACCAGCACTCTATAATGTCAAGCGCTTCTTTGTCGCCATTTTTATATTGCCAGGCCATCTTTGGCAACCAATCAAATCTGGAAAGTTCCCATACGGCTTTGATATCTCCAAGTTCTGGGATAAAGTCAGGGATTGTACTCCAGTGAAGATTTGAAGTTTTATAATGGGTTCCAGTCCATGGGTTAAAGAACCAATCAGGGGGGGAAGAAACTGCTATTTTATGATATGAAAAAAAATCTATATATAACCGATCATCTTTTGAGGCTGGCACTTTGCAGAAAATGGGGCCTCTGATGGATTGCCCAACAGGAAATCGGTATTGATAATAGCGTATTTTTTTGCATAATCTATAATGAGCCACATTGGCTATATTTAAAACACCTAATTTGATAAATGTCTTTAACCTAATTTTATTAATATTTACATACACAACTATCTGGACAAATACAACTTACTCAAAGAATTTTTTCTAAAATCTGAACTATACGCATACCCGCTTTACCATCCCATTTTTCTGGGATTTCACCTTTCTTCCAATTTCCTGCAAAAAGTTTATCAAAAGCAGGCATTAAATTCTCAGGATTAGTTCCTATAAGTTCATTTGTACCAATATGTATAGTTTCAGGGCGTTCTGTTGTATCTCGTAAGGTAAGACAAGGAATACCTAATACTGTTGTTTCCTCCGTTATCCCACCCGAGTCAGTTATTACCGCCTTTGAATTTTTTACTAAGTAATTAAATTCAAGATATGGTTGAGGTTCTACCATATGGATATTTAGGGGAATAGTTTTCATCTTTCTTAAAACTTTAGCTGTACGTGGATGCACTGGGAAAATTACTGGAAGGTTACGACACCCTTCTCCAATTGCCATAAGCATTTCACATAATGCACCAGCTTCATCAACATTTGCGGGTCTGTGCATGGTTAATACAAAGTATTGTCTTTTTGAAAGGCCAAATTGATTCCAGAAAACCGGCTGTTTTAATCTTTTTAGATTGGTCATAAGGGTATCTATCATAGTATTGCCAACAAAAAAAATTTGCTCTTTTGGCACACCTGCTTTTTCAAGGTTTTTGTTCGCAAATTTACTCGTAGTAAAAAAATAGTTGGTAATGGCATCAGTCACCATCCGATTTATTTCTTCAGGCATACTCCAGTCTCCTGAACGAATACCAGCCTCTACATGAGCGACTGGGACACAAAGTTTCTGGGCTGTTATCGCACAGGCCATGGTAGATGTAACATCACCAACTACAAGACATAGATCCGACTGTCTATCCATAAGGAGTTTTTCATATCTTATCATTATTGCGGCAGTTTGTTCAGCCTGAGTTC
>JAMOVR010000370.1 GCA_027061945.1 Candidatus Heimdallarchaeota archaeon | reverse complement strand
TTGAATTCTTTACCAAGAAGAAAGATATGTATTGTTTAATGGAATTAACAACTACGGATTAAGAGAAATCTTTGATGATCTTTATTTTATTTAAACTAATAATTATTTTTTGTTTTTTATCTGTTCTTTTTTTCTTTCTATCTGTAAATTAACTTCTCTTAGTTGTTCGTTAATTCGTTCATTACTAATTGCCATATGGGTCAACGCATCTTTCAATGTTGAAATATGGTTATAAGAATCTACAATTGCTTTTAGTTCTTTGTTACTATATTCTTTTATTTCACTATATATTTCTCCAAGAAGTGGAATTGTTCTTATTATGTTATCTACAATAGTAATATTTGCTGCTAATGCGGTTCTAGAAAGAGGATTTAAGTCTACTGCGATCACTTTTTTGTCCATTGCTCTAAGTGCCATGGTACGGTCTCCATCTTCAAGCATTACCACTACTACATCTGCGTTTAATATCCCTCTAGAGTCGACATATCTACGTAAATGCTTTATTGCTTCTAATTCAGCTCGGTAATCAAGATCAACTCCTAGTACGTTTTTGGCTCCATATCTTTCTAATTCTCTTAAGATTTTTAATTCCCTCTCTCTTGAGCGGTAAAAAAGATTAATCTCAAGTGGAATTCCCGTTTTGTTTGATAAAAACGCCAAATCTTTAGCCATTAATGCAGTTACGTTTCCATTTACACTAATTACTGGTTTTTCAGCTAAGAGCAATGATGCAACTGCACTTTTAGTAGCATTATATGCACTCTTTATTGTTTTTTCTCCTAATAGATAGTCAAATGCTTCTCCTCTTCCATGAGCAATTAAACCTGCGATAGCAACGATTCCTTTTTCAAAACCTTCAATTAGAGTATGTCTTATTTTTAATGATTCAGCTCTAGGATGGTTTTCTGGTAGAATTTCCTTATCCGTCATTTTTCTCTAAAATGAAGAATTGAGGTTTCTTTCATAAATTTTTGTAAGTAAACTAAAAGGTGCATCAAATTCCATCATTATTTTGTTTAAAGCATTCATGCTTCCAACAAAATACATTGTTTCACCCAACATTGCCATCCCACTACCAATTAGTTCATCTCTTGAAATACGGTTTAAAACATATAGGACATTGCCACTGGCCAATCCACATTGCTTAGTAAATTGTTCTCCTAATGAGAAGAGCGTTTCTAAATCCGCTTTTTTAATCGCTTCTTTAGTAAATAATTCTCCTAATTCATAAATTTTTTTCATTTTTTCTTTATCTCTTAGAATTTTTGAAGTACTAAGACCTCCCCATGATAAAATCAAAACATTTCTAAATTTTTTCGGTGGCAAATCTAACTTCACAACTTTACCATAACCTGGTGCTCCTGCAATACTTCTAATTAATATTCCTGTATGGAATTGTGTTAATACAGAACCAAGTCCAGTATAGTTTTTTAACTCCGCCAAATGTGCAAATTGACCAAGCTGGATCTCACTAAATCCCAATTCAAATTCTTCGTTTATTGCTCTTGCAGTAGCTAATGCTCCTGCTCCACTAGTTGAAAGACCTGCAGACATCGGAAGTGAGCCTTTTTGAATTACTTCAATAAATGGTATTTTTTTGTTACTTTGTTTTCTAATAATTTCGATTACATCCAAAGAAGGACCGTTTTCCAATAATTGAGAATTGAAATATATTTCATCTCCATTTATATTTTTTTGAAAGATTTTAGCGCTAATTCCTTCTTCGATGGTAAATGCTCCACCTAAAGATCCTGTTTTTAAGGGATTTTCTCTATATTTAGGGGAGAAAAACATTGTTATTTGTCCAGGTGCCCAATTATTCACGAGACATGTTTAGAACACTAATTCATTTGTTTTTCCTTAGACAAATTATGAAGTCAGCCATAGCTAAAAAGAAATGAGAAATTATGTAAGGAGAAAGCCTTATAACCAAAAAAACGATTGTTCGTATAGGTATTAATTGCCTTCTTTGTGTTGTGAATGATGAAGGCAATCACTATTTAATAATAATCAAAATTGAAACGGGTCAAAACCATGCAGAGTAGTCATCTATTTAAACGAGATGCCGAAGGTGTTCCACATATTAAAATTGTTATTTGGGGGCCCTCTTTAGCTGGAAAAACAAGTATGCTAACTGTATTTAATATTTTAAAACGAATTGAGGACCCCGAATTAGTGTACTCTGAACTAAAAAGAATTGATGATCCTTCTGGCAGAACTATTTATTATGACCAAAGTATTTTCGAGCTTCCAAAAGGGCAAGGAACTAGCTTACCATTGTTACGTTATCAAGTCTGGACGGTAGCAGGACAAGAAAGGCATAAAGATACAAGGAAGATTGTAATCCGGGGAGCTGATGGGATAATAATCATGTTTGATCCTACAAAAGAACAATGGGAAGCAAACAAACGAAGCCTTTTAGAACTGATAGAATTAGTTGGAGAGGAACTAGGAACAAAAATTCCATTTTTAGTTGTTGTTAATAAAATTGACCTACCAAAAGAAGAGAGAACACCTACTGAGGAATTTATGAAACTATTAGTGGAAGTTGGCCTCGCTAAAGATATTGGAGAAGCATATATGAAAACTTTAGAGATCAGTTGCTTAGAAGCTAGGAATGATCTTCTGATGTTACCTAGAAGGCCTGATTGGAGACAACTAATAGATCAAAATGGCAGATTAAAGAGAGAAGCCCGCCCTGATAGCGTAAGGAGAGTAGCGCAACCAATTGAACAGATCACTCGAATGATAATAGAGCAAAAAATAAAACAACATAAAGCTAAACCAACTCAGGAATAAATAATGTTATTTATTCTTACTCTTTTAGTAAACTAACTTCTACTCTCATATGAATCTTATCTTAGTCTTTCCTTTCAACGAATTGTATCTTCCTTTCTTCTTATACCTTAACTAACTTCTTTATCTTCATCCCGTTCTCCTTAAAACTTGACAACACTTTAATGTTGCTCCATAATATCACTGGTAATTAACTATCTGTAATACCTTGGAATAAGTCCTTTTGTTACAAGGTTTTCTTCTTTCAGCCTCACTATCAACACAATGACTGCATGTGTCTCTGAGTTATTTTCCCTCCTTTTCATCTGCTTTGTTTTAGCTTGACTTTCAACGTAGTTTTTCAATACATCCAGCGTTACGTCACTTATATGGTTTCATTTCTGGATTAATCACTTTCGCTTGTCTTGCACTACAAGGATTATGTGGCAATATAATGAATAACTATTACAGGAATGAGAGACTTTGTATAATTTGTATTGTGTTTCATAGTTATTATCAAGGATTTGAATTAACTAATTAGGTATAGGATATTTGCAGACTATTTATAAAAATAAAAGATTGTTGGGCTTCATCCTCCTTCTGTCCCATTTTTCCAGCCAGAAGGAATGGAACTTCACGTCGATAAAGTTAACTTAATTGAAAATATTATTTGAGTCAAGTAAAAAGCATATTATTTTAATAATCATTAGTAATTGTTGGGAAAAAAATGGTAACCGTTGATTACTTATTAACTAAAGATGGAAACATAAAGAAAAATGTAAAAATTGCTTATAATGAGGTGTTAACTAATGTTGTTGAGAAAGATAAAGAAAAACTTCTTATTGGAATGCCTGCTTTTGTGAATGCTCATGTCCATTCAGCAGATTATTCCTTATTAGGCAATGCTTATGGGAAAAATACTTCTGAATTAGTAGGTAGAAATGGAATAAAAACAAAATGGTTGAAAAAAGCATCTGAAAAGCAAACTAAAAAGAATATTTCCTCATTTTTAAAAGAAAACTTGAAAAAAGGTGTTTATACTGTAATTGACTTTAGAGAAGGCGGAATTAGTGGCGCAAAAATAGCTAAAAATGTAGCTCAAGAATTTGACCTTAATTATCTGATTTTAGGAAGAACTCCTGACCCAAAAGAAATATCAGCACTTGCAGAATCTGTTGATGGAATTGGTATTCCTGATGCGATAAGATGGCCAAGAAAGGATATTGAAGAAATAGTTGAAGAAGCACATAATCACAATTTAATTACTGCAATGCATGTAGCAGAAACACGAAAAGTTCAAAAAGAGTTTCTACAAAGAGAGGGAGAAACAGACACAGAATTTGCAATAGATTTAGGCATTGATTTACTAGTTCATTTAACCAACGCAAACAAATGGGATTTAAGAGAAGTAAAGAGATCTACATCATATGCTGTATTTTCACCAAGAACTAATATGTTACTTGAAGCACAATTTCCTCCTGTAGAAGAGTTTCTTAGAGATAATATTCCTTTTCTTTTAGGGACTGATAACGCATTTTTAAACTCTCCAAACATGTTAAGGGAGATTGATTTTACTGCAAGAACCATTAAACACAAACAACCAAGGTATCTAAAGCAATTAATAAACTCTGCAACAAATATATCCCCAATTAATAAAACATTAATGAAGAGAAATAGTAAAAGAAAACTAAAACAAAAATTTATCGTAATAGAAGCACCGGAATATATTAATAAAGACACAATTTATGAATGGCTTGCTCTTCATGCAGAGATCTAAGAAATATAAGGTCTTAATTATCGCTTAATACCTTAATAAAATCATTTAGTATTATATTTATCTC
>JAMOVR010000369.1 GCA_027061945.1 Candidatus Heimdallarchaeota archaeon | reverse complement strand
GACATAATGAGAAGTCCCTTGATTTTCCCGTTTTTTATTGACATTTATCTTCTCCTCCGGATTAGTTTTTCTAATCCAAGGCCTAAAGATGGAACAGCAATGACAGATACTATAATAGGGCTTAGTTTTGTAATAAGTATGTTCAAAAAGAAAGTATTTGTTTCTGCAGATTGTGTATCATCATTAGATAATTGCATTGCGAAAAGGCTGGTAGTGATGTATTTTTCGTTCTCAAGATATTTAATAGTAAGTGAATAGGTTTTTCCAGTGTCTAAAGTTAAAGTTACTTTAAATTCCCAAAACCCATTAGTAATATTAGTAGTATAACTATTTACAATTAGTCCGTCATATTTCACTAATAATTCTAATCTTCCCTCAGTTATTTGCTGGCTATTAATTGAACGCACTATGCCTTTTAGATAAACATTTGATTCTCCAACGTGTGATTCAGTAATCATTATAATAACAGGGCCTTTTTGAACTGTTAGTATTATTATTTGTCTATTTTCTTTAGTAAGGCTTGTTTCCTTCCGTGAGATAAATAATGAATAATTTCCCGCAGATTCAAAAAGTGTCGTGTCAATTGCTAATTTTGAGCTATTCGTAGTTACAGAATAAATCAATTTAGTTCCATCAAAAATACTGACTTGGTAAAAATAAGTTTCTTCTTCAGATTGATATAATTCTAGACTGATTGTTTTGCCGTATTCACAGTTAATTATTGGTGGATAAGAAATTGGTAATATGCGTTTTGAAACTTCAAAGTTTAGCTCTGTTGATAATACATAAGGTGTTCCTACGTATTGAAGCGTTATTTTTAACGACACTGATCCTGGTCTTAATAATGGAATTCTCAAAATCGCCATTCCTGTGTCATTAGTCTCCGTATAAAATAAGTTGGTAAGTAAGACTATCGAAATTCTTGGTATTGCTTGACCATGTTCACCGATAACAATGACCTGTACTGTGGTTTGACCATATTGAACTGTTTGTGTTGTGTAAATAGAAAGTTTTTCAGGAGGTAAAAATACTTGCTTAGAGTAGGAAACAGACTCATAAGTATGGAGAAAAACATTTTGAGGTGTGTACTGAACTGTTATTGTAAGTGTAACGTTCAGGTAGTAGTTTTCCATAACAATGACTATTGTATTATTATTTTGTTCTGAAAGTGAGAAATAATTATAATATATTATTCTACTACTATTTTTAATCGTGATAGTAACTTTTCCTTCTGTAATTGGGTTATTATCATCGTCCATTAAATGAATAATTACTGTAATATTTGTTGAATAACCATTATTCACTATTTGAATATCTGCATTTACTTGTTCAGAGACAATAGTAAGTTCTGTTGTTAATTGATATAGCTTTTGCCCATCAGGACTGGTGACTGTTAAATAAACAGTATATGTGTCTGGGAGTAATTTACTGGTGTTTAATAGCATCTTTACACTGGAATAAACACCTACTACATTACCAATAACATCTCCATTAGAAAGTGCCAGTTGAACAGTTGAATTCTGTAATATTGAATCATAGTAACTATACGTAAAATTGATCATGATTTCTTGATTATCGCCATACTGAATGTTTGGAATAGAAAGTTGTGCAGAAATTTTTAGTTCTCTTTGGATAATAATTTCTATGGTTATTGTGGAATACACGTCTTTACGGTCATTAACAGTAACCGTTAAGGTTAGATTAGCATAATTGGGTAGATATTTGAATGGAATGTACCCAGTATCAGAAATTGTCGTATTGTAAATCTGTGTTTCTTGATAATATACCGTTAATAATAAGTTGTCTGATAATAATTGTGATCCTTCATTGTCTGATAAAGTAATGACTATTTGCTGATTATCGGTGTCTATGAGATGACTTACATCTAATGTTCTTTTATTTAGCTGAAATTTGCTTTCTGTGCTTGTTAACCATTCTGCATTATCAAAAACTATTTTTAAAGTATAAACATAATCTGTAGAATTTAAGTATTGGGACGGAATTATTATTGTACCATTGATATCTGTTACTAAATGAAACGTGAAAATATTATTATTTGATAATAAAAGACTACAAGTCACATTGTCATTCTTAAGGGGAAAGTTTTGAACATGTAGCTTGATCTGAAGCTCAGACATAACAGTAGGAGTCTCTACGAAACTAACATTAAATTCCGTATTTCCTTGCTTCTGATAACTTGTTGTTAATGAGTTAAACTGAACTGTTGCCTCAATGTAGAAGTCATATTTAACCTCAATATCATAAACAAAAATTATTATGGGAGAATAAAAATCCGCGGAGGTTGTCTTCCAGACTGATTCAGTGCTTAGTTTCCAGTAAAGCTTAAATGAGTATGGTATCTCATCATCCCAACCAGAGACGAATGCTTGAATCATTATAGCAGGAGTATTATTTAATAGTACAGGATAAAATTGTAATTGAATATTCGCCTTTTGATAGGTTATATCCACGGTAAGGCTATAAGACGTAGTTTGTGGTGTTTCGTGGTGTATAATTTTTATTTGAATTAATCCCCATTGTTCAGGGGGGAGAGAAACTAACAGATAACCTGTTTGATTAGTTATACCCGTAAATATTTGTTGTGTACCAATATATCCTGAGATCCTAATTTCTGCGGCACTTGTAGAATTGTCAAGGGTTGCATAAAGTAAAATCCAAGAATTCTTGTCTAAGTATTGTGCATAATATTTAATCATTTTTATTTGTACTTGATGTGGTTCAATTGTAATATTTACAAATAATTGTTTAGACATGAAGCCTTTGGAGGAGAATATAAAAGTTACATTATAAGTTCCCTTTTCTTGGAAGAGAATAGGGATAATAAATGAGGAGTTAGAGTATGTTTGTGTCATATATAATTGATCTTCAACATATACCTGAACCGTTGTGTTAACTACAGCACTTATTGATATGTTGAAATAACTATATCCTCCCGCCATATTTATTGAAGTACTATTTAATTGCGGAGTTAATTCTCCAGGTAAAAGAACAGCATTTTTATTTTCGCTTGAGGCTGGATAAATAGTATGATTCATATATACTGCAAAAATAAAGCTAGAATTTACATAGTTTATCCATTCTGATGGAACTTTGAAACTGAAACTAATATCCCCTTGACTGCTTGTTGTCCCCCAGAACTTTATTAATAATGTGTTTGACAATATAACTTCTAAAGTAACAGACACATTTGAGACGGGTTTATTTAAGGAATTAGTAACATTCAATATTATCTCACATGTGGAATAATACTTAAAATTGGAAATTTCAAATTGAGAAAGATGAAGTTTCTGGGGTTCAACAGAAATATAGTACTGAAAGGGAGTAAACTCTGTTCTATAATTATCATGAATACTCAAATTATTTGTTCCGGCTGGAAGAGTTACATTCAGATTAATTGTTAAATTATTAACTGTTTTTATAAATTCTTGCTCTCCAACCTTAATTGTAACATTGTAGTTGTATTCTAGAGTATTTACTAAGGTAAACTTAATTGTTATCTTTCCTTCAACACCTTCGATAAATTGATCATATGAAATTGTCGTGTTTATTTTGATAGGTAAAACAGTATATTTTGTGATTATTAGAGCTTTACCAGTGGTAGAAGTTTCTCCAATAAAGTAATTAAAAGTGTATGTGCCAGGTAATAAATTATTTACCGCAAATAACACGATCCCGCTTTGATTTGTTGTAGAAGCATATATGTGAGAAGTATCTAATATTGAAAGATTAACTGCCGCGTTTGGAACAAGATGACCATACACATCGATTATTTTTACTGGTAGTTCTTTATTAGTTGAGAATACAGAAGATGACGAGTATAATTGTTGTAAAATTATTTTATATTTGGTAATGTTTACAGTTATTGTTATGTCTGCTTTTTTCAAGAATGTTGTATTAGAAGCAGTCAGGTTAAAATAGTATGTCCCAATTATTTTTGTAAAGTTAAAACTGAATTTATAGCCGCCACTCATATTTGTTTGCTGGGTAAAGACTTGATCTCCTGCAATTAGTGTCATTGATATATTTTGAACTGGTGTAGAATTGAAAAGAACGGTTCCACTAATAGAAATGAATTCTCCAGCTACATGTTCATAATAACTCGGCGTTATAATCTTGGGTTCTCCTGGGTAAAGAGTTACATTTGTTGTGTTAGTAGATGATTTGAATCTCGTTTCGTTATCTGAAATAAATTGTATTACTACTTTTTCTGTTCCTGCATGGGATAAAGAAATAGTTAAATTAAAAGTACCATCAGAACCAGTAACAACTGTTGTAGTATGGTTTTCATAAGTAATATAGATGGTTTTATTTGCTAAGGAAACATGATCACCCCAATAAAGTAAGCCTTGAATAAGAGGAAATTTCGGATAAATGGTATTTGTAGTGTTAATCTCGAGATACGTGGTGATGTTTTGGAAATAGAAGAATAAACCTGTAGTAACAGTATCTGTCTCGTTTTTACCGATTACATAAAGTTCTAAATAAAAGTATGATACAGTCGCTGTTAACAACAAAGTAATTGTAAAATAACCATCACTATCACTTGAATAATTTTGGAACATTTTTACCGTAATTTTATCGGGAGAAGAATTGTTTATGTAGACTAATGCTCCCACTATTGGTTGATTGTCTTGACTAAGTAATCTACCCGTGATATTAAATGTTTCACCTATTTCAACATGGTATTCATATTGTGTAGGAATAATTTTTATTCCTTTAGTAAGAACATTGAATTCTAATGTTGTTGTATTTCGAGGGTAGTTAAGTTGTTCGTTTATGCTTGTTGTAAAATTATGTTTACCAGGAATCAAGCTTTCCATAAGAAAACTTACAATACCGTTGTGGTTCGTCGTATTAGAAACGGTGTTTCCATAGTATGAGATCTCAACTTTGAAACTTGGAAGAGATTTTCCATCTTGATTAATTATTTTAAGAGATAAGTATGTATTATTACTAATTACTAAGTCTGGAGTAAGCAAAAAGATGTTTATATTTCCAAGCGATATGTTGAGTGACTGACTAAAACTCTTGTTCAGCCATTCGGAATAAATTTTTATTTCTAAAACGTCCAGATGATTGCCTGGAGATAATGATGATACATATTGGGAATTAAATATGCCCTCATTAGTTGTATTACCTGTTAGTACTAGTACACCTCGTTCAAAAACTTCGATCTTAGAGTTGGTTAAGGGTTCATATGTTGGAGATAACAATGTTTTAAAAGCGATTGTAATAATCGATGTATTCCATGTATTACTACCATATTGGCCATAAGCACTAAAATCTTGAATTACTATATCTGGCGGAATAGTAGTTCCATTAACTATTCCTGAAGAATTACCATTAGTAATTTGAATCTGAAAGAAATTACTCATGTTTTGCGGAAAGAAAAGTTGTAAAACCCCATTGTTGTCGGTGGTTTTATTGTACAAAAGTGTTATATTATTTAGGGAGGTATATATGAAGACTTGAACTTCAGTATTTTCAAGAGGAACTTGATTTTTTGAAACGGTGATATTAACAGTTTGTGAACGTATTTTAGAAATAGTAAGATTATTAGGATTTAATGTTAAATCAGCTAAATTAATCTTAGTTAATGAATATGATGTGGATGGTGTATAATACGCATTTCCATAACCATCGGTATAGGTGGCAGTAATTAAATACATCCCAGGATATTCCTTTAGTATTATGGATCCTCCCCCGGGGGAAATACTAGCTGTGGAGAGTGTCTTAACAAAGAATAATTGAATGTCTTTTTGGGGAATTTCTTTCCATGAATTATCATCTTGAATTAATAGTTTTGTTTCATTATTCCCATATAAGTCATCAGAGACAGGCAAAGATAATATTGATCCCTTGTTGAGATAAATTTTTATGTAGTAATCATGGCCTTGTTGGAAATTGAACGTTCCAGGCCCACCATATGCACTATAAAATGGGATAAACAAAGTATTGGTTTTTTCAGGAAGGAGCATTGAATATGAATAATTTAAAGATAATAAGAGATTAGAAAAGGAAGAGCTATCAGAAATTTCAACGAATAATGTTTCTTCATTATTGATGCTATAAGGAGAATTTAGGGGAATCAATAGACCTGAGACGGTTATTGAATAAATAGAAACAAAACTAAATATTACGCCACTAGTGTTAACTGTCTGAGTAGGTATGTCTGTATCTATTGAAAATAGTCTGTTAGAATATACCGTTATTGTACCTACGCTTATTGTTTTCGTGCTCCCATAAGCAACTGCATCTGCATAGATACTAATGGTGTTATTATTAATTATTGATGGAACAGAAAGTCTAACCTGACTATCTCCTAAGACACCCGTCAGCAATGGGTTATTGTTAATGGTATTTGCTGGATTATTACTTGTATGTTGTGCGTCTGGTTTTTCTATTCCAAATAATGTCTGTTGTAATGGAGAAGAAGTAAAAGTAGTAATATTTGAGGTTAATATGAACATTACGATTATTATAGATATAATTAATACAGTAGTCTTTGTTTTTGAATTCATTACCCATGAAGGTACGTAATAATTTAAAAATCAAGAAAAAAACAATGCAATAAATTGAAAAATTGCTAGTAATATTGGTTAATGGAAATAAGAACAAAATTAAAAAAGCATGATTCAAGCTTTTTGACGCATTGATTTTAATTCTTAGGATAATTCACGCTTGTGTATCCTGCATTACTATGTGGCGGAGGCTCTATTTTTCTTAATATATTCATGCTTAATAGCTTTTGAGCAGCTCTCCAAGCCTCTATCTCTGGGACTCTCATTAATTTAGATATTTCTTTTATTGATGCTTTGCCCTTAAATCTAACATATGAGAACACTTTTCTTTCTGCGTCATTTGTACCGAACCAATATCTTATTTTTGGATTTATTTCTACTTTGAAATCTTCAGGTATGACTTCCTCATCATTTAAAGAGTACTTAGTTGTCTTGTCTATTTCGCTTTCAATCTTGTTGAATTCTTTTACAGCACCACTAAATTCGTTGCTTGAAAACTTCACCTTCTTTTTTATGGCATCACCAATTTTCTTTAGGGTCTCTTCAACCTTGTGAACAGGTATATCTCGAGATACACGAGCAACAACAATGATCTCATCAACTCTATGATATACAAATCGTGAACTTTTTGTCTCAATTAAACGTGTATCATCATCAAAGTTTGCAGAAAAAAGACTTACTGCACTCAAAAAAGACGATACAATCGTAGGATCGTATTTTGTAGGACCGTATGCTTTGTGGAATAAGCATTCACCGGTTTCTTTGATAACGTAGAGGTCTTGAAACATGCTTACCCATAGTTTTGATAAGGCGCACATTATTTGAAAAGAAATAATATGTGGAGGATACTGGGTTAAAGTCTATTATAATATTATTTATTTTTTAAACCATTTATCTATTCCTTGATGCGCTAATTTTGCATTAAATTTTTTTACTAATTCTGAGGCACTAATAGCATCTGGCGCAGTTGCTCTTGTGTACTTTTCCACATTTATTCTTGCTCCACAATAGGGACATTGCCTTGTTTTTTGAGGAAGTTTTGCCACAGTATGTCGAAAACACTTAGGGCATTGAACGATCGCATGCATATTTAATACCACTTTTCCTTATTCAAATAATCCTGTAGCAGTAAATATAATTCTTCTGTGTCTAGGCCTTACATCTAGTTCTAAGAAGACAGGTTGTTGCCATGTACCTAATAAAGGCGCACCATTTTCTACTGGGACGGTTAAAGATGGGCCTATTAAAGATGCTCTTAAATGTGCACGTGCATTATTGTCGATTTGATCATGTTGCCAATTATTTTTGTCTGGGACGATCATACGTAATAACCGTTTCAAGTCCGAGACACAGCCGTGTTCATATTCTATAGTTGTTATTGCACCAGTGGAACCTGGAACAAATAAATTCACTAATCCACGAATTAGACCTGTTTCACGAATGAAACGTTCTAATTCTATAGACAGATCAATGATTTGTATTTCTCCATTTGTTGAAAGTGTTATTGTCTTAGATTTTACGTCATAACCCATGTTTTTCACCTGAATAATTATCGAAAGAAAAATAGTTATTGAATTAGTGTTTGAAAAAAAGAAAAATGATACTAAAAGATAGAAAAATAAATTAGATCGACGATGCTACGGTTTTTACAGTCTGAATATTAATCCTCTCATTAGTTGCAGAAATTCCTGTGCAGGAACGGGATTAGGCTCTCTGTTAGAAGATAATCGACTTTCATTATCGAAACAGAATTGCCAGAATGCATATACTGCTTGTGCTAATTGCCCCTCGCTACTATTAGGTCCAAAAGGTTCAAACACTTTATTTAAAATATCACTAGCTTTGTATGCCATATCTTTGGCTTCTTCATAATGGATTCTTGCTTCAGTGAAGTTTTTAACTGCCGCATAGACTTGACCAGTTAAAACTTCTTTTAGAGAATTAGTTAATAAAACAATGCTTTCAACGATACCTTTTCTAATTTCTAATGCTTCCCACTGAATTATTTGAGACATCTGGTTTAATTCTTCTTTTTTCTTTACTAATATCTCGCAGTCTCCTTTTATCCGGGACAACATTTTCATGAATCCATCTAGCGCTGCAAAGTCCCTGTTTATCTGGTCAAGAATTGTATTAAAATTGTCTTTATTTACACTAGTTACAATTGTCATAGAATTATAAAATGCTCTTAACACTAAGTTCAAAGTGAGATATTGAATAGCTAAAATATATACTGACATCTGTGCTGTAATTCCTGAAATAAAAGATCCCGCATAATGAGCTTCTATACGATTCATTGGTATTTTTGATTTATCTTCTACTTGTTCTGCAAGTTTCTTTGCACGTGCCGCATGATGATGAGCTTTTGCTTTCAATAATAATTCTAAAACTTTGTTTTCCCGAGACACTGCAAGGGCATCTAATTCGGAGATCATTGATAATGCGGTATCTCTTAAAATCTTAAGGCGCGTGATTATTTCATTTCTCCCAGGAGTATTTATTGGCATTAGTGCAGCAGCTTCAGTCATATACATTAATTGATTCTCTAAATTGTCAAATTTCACTCTTGTTTCTAATGGGTTAGGAGATACCAGATCCTCCCACTCAGAAACAAATTGGTCTGTTTTAGCCTCTATTCTTTTTCTAAACTGTATAAATGGTCTAATCAATCGTTCTTCGATTTCTTTGTTAGACATATCTGGAGATTTTGCTAATAATTCCGCAATTTCACCTATAGATTCAAAAATCATCGGGATTGCACTGATATAATCCTCTTCTATTATCGAACTTAGTTTGGCAGCATTATCTTTTAGCTCACTTGCTAATTTTAAGGAGTCATCTTTTTTATTGTTTTTAAGGGCTTCAAGTACTTTTACAAATCCATCTGACAGATTAGCAATGCCACTCATTAGTTTGGTATGTTTAATTCTATAATCCACGTTTTTGAAAAGTCTATTTAATTCAGGGTTATCCTTTGCGCGTTCAAGTTCTTTTAAAGAATTATTTAAGAGAGAATAAGAATCGTTGAAATATTTTTCTGATGCTTTAAAATCTCCTTTTATTGCTGCTTCGCGTGCTAATCTGCGATAGTGGAGTGCTAACGAAAAGTTCTTCTCTGCTTCAGCTTTAAGTGCACCTGTTTTCTTTACTTGGTCAATAGTAGTCTTTAATTCTGAAGTTAGCACATCACTCCATATATCAATAGTTTTTAAGTACAAAGAAACGCTTTTGTCGAACACATAGTATTGGGAAATAGCGTCTCTCCACCACCACGTATCACCAATACGTACAAGCATTGGGCCAAGTACAGAACCATAAAATTCTGCCTTCAAGAGAGAAACTTTCCCTTTTTCTTGCTGAATAAATTCTTTATATTCTTCAGATAAATATTTCTCCATTTTTGGTATTAGCTGTTCATAGTCGGTGATCTGCATTTGCAATTTTAGCAGACCACTAATTGGTGCAAGTGCTTCTTTTGGAAGATCATCAAAATATAGCGATTTAACCTCATTTAAGTGTTTAACCGCACGAATAAAATGCTCGCTGTACGTATCACTTGGTTGGGTGCCAAAAATACCATTAACTTTGATTTCGTTGTATACATTCATCAACAACGAAGCATCTACCTGTAATTGAAGCAAACTCGTCATCCTGCTCATAATAAGAGACTTTCTTTCTTCATCAGCTTCGATCTGTGCTCTCTCCTTGTTATACTCGTCTAAAAACCTAACAAACAATAAGCGTGAAAGGTCTGCCAAAAGATCTAGAATATCTAAGCACTTATTACTGAATTGTATCCACCGAGCACCTATCTCATGCGCCTCATCAATCTCAGTAAATTCTGCATATAATGAATCTCGTGTCTCCTCGTTCGCTATGAATTTTTCAAACGGAGAAATCGAGTAATCCGTTTTGGAGTATAGATCCATCTAAGACACCAATAAAAAATAAACAATCAAACCTAATAAGCTAATCCCCCATTAAAAAAACTCGTTTATAAAAAAATATGATAATAAAAGGCACTAAAACAAAATTTGGGATCTATATATTTTTGACTTCTATACGAACTCTCCCTGCTTGTATCTTGTTTTCACAAGTATCGCAAATTGCATATACATCGAACCTGTGTTTAATTGGTTTTTTACCTAACTTTTTCTCGAGACTGTCCCATAATTCAACTACTAACTCATCCTCTAAATCGCTAATTTTCCCACAAACGGGACAAATAACATTAATATGTGGATTAGTATTAGTATCAAATCTAGAACGGTTGTCGCTAAAACCTAACTCGTTTATAATTCCTAATTCTGAGAATAAATGTAGAGTCTGATATATAGTTGTTAGGCTTATACTTGGAAATCTTTTCTTTATAGCTTCATATATCTCTTCAGCAGAAGGATGGTCTTTACTTTTTAACACTTCAAAGATCGTAAGTCTTTGTGGAGTAGCTTTATATCCGTGTTTTCTTAGGATTTGAATGAATTCATCTTCGGAGAAGAATTTTAACATAAGCACCACTTAATTTTTACCTACTATTAAATTGAAATAAGATTGAATTATAATGTTTCGTTTTTTTCATTTTTGTTTTATTTAAGTTTAATAAGTGCTTTTTTCATTCATAACTAAAATCTTAAATAGTATTGATTCCTAATTTGTATTGATTACAAATTAGGTGTGTTGAGATGACAGATACTCCCGATATAGGATTAGAAAAAGAAAAGATGAATAAATTAAACAAGTTATTAAAGAAGCTTTTAGCAGATGAAGTAGTATTAACTATGAAACTTCGTAATTATCATTGGAATGTTCAAGGAATCTATTTTACACAACTACATGAACTATTTGAAGAGCAATATGAAGAAACATTTGACATTGCTGATGAAGTTGCTGAATATATCCGCTTTTATGGTGGAGTGTCACCTGGTTCTTTAAAGGAAATGATAGAATTAACTCGTCTAACAGAAACTGAAGGAAAACTTATTGATGCTAAAGAGATGCTTAAAGATTTGTTAAATACTCATGAATCTATTATTAAGTTCTTGCGTGAAGATGCAGCTAAAGCCGGTAGTGAATTAGGAGATCCTGCAGTAGAAGATTTTATGATTGGACTTGTTCATAAACATCAAAAAATGGCTTGGATGATAAGAGTAAGTATTAAAGAGTAATAATCAATGTTTGATTAGAAAGACCATAAGCTATCATGCTACCTCCTTTATTAGCCCCACCCTCCGATAATCTTTTCTTCCGCCCTTCCTCCCCTCCCCTTTCTTTATTTAATTAGCTCTTTTTTTCTTAATAGCTTTAATTTTGTAGTAAAAAACGTAAATTATCTATATAAATGCAATAATTATTGTGTTATAATTTATAACACAATTAGAATTTAAAGAAATTTTAATTTATATGCGCTGAAGTTTCCTTCTGAATATAGAAAATAAGAAAAGGCCGACAGTCTCATATAGTTGCGTTGTATATATAAATATAAAATATGACCTAAACAACGCTTCACGAACCTAATATGTAAACGTGATAATAATGTTCGAAGTAAAATTTAGACAACATAATACAGAAGGGGTGAGATATTATTCTTGTAGTAAAATAAATTATAGCAGAGATTCAGATTGTATAGTTTTAATTCATGGGGAGGGATGTGATCATGCTTTCTGGGGTAAAATACCAGAAGGACTGGTCCATATGGGGTTTTCCCCCGTATGTATTGATCTTCCACAACATGGCAAAAGTAGAGAAGGACTTTTTACACAATCACTCCCCACATATGCAGATGCGGTAATTAAAGTAATTAAAAAACTTCGATGCTCAAAAATATCTTTAGTTGGTCATTCTATGGGTGGAATAATAGCATTACTTGTAGAAAAAGAAATGAGAGAAAAAGAGAAGATAGCTAATTTGTTGTTGATCTCATCAAACATATATTCTCCATCTCATATGTATCTAAACACTTATCTCTCGAGATATCCATCTAAAGCATTTGAATATTTATTAAAGCATGGTTTCGCTCCACGAAATAGAAGAAAAGGAAAAGAATTCTTAAAAAAAATATTTGAACAAGAAAATTTGAAAATCTTTCAAAGAGATGTGGCTTTAATGGAAAATACTTCATTACTAAATGTTCTTTCCAAAACAAAAACTCCTATGGTTGTATTATCTGGTGAGAAAGATGGGATAACTCCACCAGAAGATGTGGATGCAATGATTGGTAATTTGCCAAATGCAACACATATTATAATTCCCTCTGTTGGGCACTACTTACCAATTGAACGTCCGTCACTACTGATAGCACAAATTGCCGACGCATTTCTTCCTTCTTACTCTCACTTTCACCCGGTAATAATATGAAAAATAGAAAACTCCAACGTTAAATATTATTTATCTAAAAAAGTATTTTTAATCTTAGAATTGTTTAATTTATATTAAAATGATTTCTCTTCCAAAAGATAAAGGGATGAGAAACAATAAGTTCATAATTTATATTGTTGCGGTGTTATAAAATTCTAAAAGATCTAGGAAAAACTATGAAAAAAATACAAAAAAAACGACTCAAAACTATTTTTTATAAATAATTAGTTCTGGAGCAAGTATTCTTCAGAAAGCAGGAAGCCATTTGCTTTCGCTAGGGATATTCACGTGCCTTCAGAATAAGAATTTAGGTAATTAATTTGTTCTTCTGTAAGTTCATCAATTTGAAAGCCCATGCTTTCTAATTTTAATCGTGCGATCATATTATCAATTTTAGGATCTATTTCATAAACTCCTGGGGGAAGACGTTCTTTTCTGGTAGCTAAATCCATTAATGCCATGAATTGGTTAGCAAAACTCATATCCATTACTTCACTAGGATGCCCTTCTGCTGCCACGAGATTAACAAGTCTACCACGTGCTAATAGATAAACTCTATTTCCATTAGGGAGAACAAATTCCTCATTGTTTGGCCGAATTTCTCTTTTACTAACTGCAATCTCTTCAAGATCCTTTACTTTAACTTCAACATCAAAATGACCTGCATTAGCAACAATTGCTCCATCTTTCATCTTTTCGAAGTGCCTTTTAACAATGACATCTTTCATCCCTGTTGCAGTAATAAAGATATCACCATATTGGGCAGCGTTATCCATTTTATCTACATTAAATCCTTCAAGTGCGGCCTTTAATGCATTAACAGGATCTACTTCTGTAACAGTAACTCTCGCCCCCATCCCTCGGGCCCTCATTGCAATTCCTCTTCCGCAATGACCAAAACCCGCAACAACTAAGTTTTTACCTGCTAAGAGAACATTAGTAGCCCTTAAAACCCCATCTAACGCAGATTGCCCTGTTCCGTACACATTATCAAACTGCCATTTCGTAGGAGTGTCATTAACAGCAATTACTGGATATTTTAGTCGCCCAGCTTTATGCATAGCCCTTAGTCTAACTACTCCAGTTGTTGTCTCTTCCGTACCTCCTAGAATATTAGGAATTAAGTCTTGATGTTTATCATGAACCCTGAAAATAAGATCAGCTCCATCATCAAGCGTTAAGGTTGGCTTGATTTCTAATACTTTATCTAATGCCCAATAAAATTCCTCCGTAGAAAGACCATGCCATGCATATACGCTGATTCCACTTTTAACCAATGCCGCAGCAACAGCATCATTTGTTGACAATGGATTACAACCTGCCCACGAAACTTCAGCACCTGCCGCTACTAAAGTTTTTATAAGAACTGCAGTTTCTTTTGTAACATGAAGCGCACCAGCAATTCTTTGTCCCTTTAAAGGCTTAGTTTTCTCGTATTTCTTACGTAAATGCATTAACACAGGCATTCTACTTTCTGCCCATTCAATCATTTTTTGGCCTTGTTCCGCCAAAGAAATGTCTTTTATCTTGTAATTAGCACCTTCGTCCATAATAATCCAAGAAAATAATACGAAAATTAGGTTTATTAATGAGGTATATTATGCACACGAAAAATTACTCTCTTTTGTTAGTTAAATTATGATAACTACGGAATCTCATTGATGCACGGTCAATTAAGTGTGCTTTAGCTTTTAATTCCTCAGGTAATTTTTCAGAAATCCAAATAAGCCTTTTTTGTGTTGGAATGCCAAGATCAATTAGAACTGCATTGACCATTACTAATGCTGCTCTTAAAGGTTCTACTCGAGGAACTACTGATTCGTCAATTAATTTTTCTAGTATATCTCTGACTGCAAAACGAGGTAAACCAAGCTTATACTCTGCATCTCCCCCTAAGGACATTGCAAGCTCATGTGTGGGGATCTTTATAGTTTTATTTTTTGAATCATTTTTTTCGGTTAAGAAATTATGTTTTACCAACCATGCAAGAGCATCTACTTGTTGCGAAGGTTTTAATTTACTCCCAAATACGTGAGTATAGGCTTGAAGAGGGAGGATCTCATTGTTTTGAGCTGCTAACACTCGGGATAACGTAAATATAATTTGGCTCATCTTTTTGCCTCTAATCTCCTTACTTTTAGTGGCAAGCTCTTCAGCAATTTCCATCAAGGACTCATATATACTACGACTAATAACGGGATATAACTTACCAATAATCTCCTCTACCATGCGCTTCCGTCTTTGAATGGTTCTCCCACGCTTGCCTTCGATAATTTCTCCTTTAATTAAGTTTAACCTTGACTTGGGTATCACTCTATTTTTTCCTAGAATCATGTTTAAGTCATGATCCGACACATAAGTACCTACTTTTTTAGTTGATTTTGGAACGTACTGATACTTTGCTAGATTTGTCATCATATACTATATTGTCGTGACCCCCCCTAGGGCTTTCGGTTGGCCTTCTTTTCTTAGTATTTACTAGTTTTACGGGTCGCATTTTGTTATATACATTTGGATCTGAACGGTTCTTTTTTGATTAACTAATAAAATAATATTTTTTATTATTTAATAATAATACAATTTATATTAATGAAATAAGGCAGTAATTTATTTTCAGAATAATAATCGCGAATATAATCAAATTAATATTTAAAAAAGAATATTACCACTTGTTACCAAAACCATACCTGTAAATCATCAGATCTGTTATAAAATAGTTTACAAACGTTTATAGATTGCGATTACATTTTTGGAAAACTGTTTTTTACTACTCGCGAATATTATATTGATCATAGAAGATCATAGCAATGTGAGTATTGATAGTGACCAAAGTGATGGAATCCCTGTAAACCTAAAAAAACGCGTCTCAGAAGCAAAAAAACATGTTTTAGACATCTGTATTAACTGTAAAGGTGTCAAATTGCTTTGTGGTTTTCCACATTGTCCAATACTTAAAACCCTTTCATTAGAAGTAAAAACAAAAAGTCTTTCTGCAAAAAGTGATGTATTGTTTGGTACTTCTCCCCAAGTCTTTTTGGGCTCCAGGACATATCCTTGGGTCAACACTGGAAGTGTAGTACTTCCAGAAGAAAGTAATATAAAACCAGAAATTTTTAACGATCCTAAAAAATGGCTTAACTTACCATTGTCAATATTATTAGATATAAGGTTTAGTTCTATTCGAGGAGAAAGACTATTCCCAATTAAAAGGGTAGAAGGAAGTAAATTTATTGAGAACATGCAAGATCTCGCTAAATCAATAAAACCATTAGACGTTGAAATTATTTTAGAAAAGCCCCCTAAGTTAGCGAAAACAATAGATGTAATTGTTAGCCCCTTTGGCCCCGTTGCCCCTGCAAAAAAAGCAGTATTAATTGATAATCCCGTAATTCCTCGTAAAATTGATAATGTTTTGGAAGAAGACACACTTTCAAAAGTACAATTAAAAGAACTGTTCGAAAAAGGATTTGATGTTTATTATTTACAACAAGTATTTAGTATTGGATTAACAGGTAAAAAAGAATCTAGAAAACTTGTTCCGACACGTTGGAGTATTACGGCTATTGACAACATGATCGGGCAATTTTTAATCGAAAAAATTACAATGCTTCCCGAGAATAATGATTATTTGCTATATGAAAACACCATATTGGATAACCATTATTTAATAATGGTGATGCCCGGGAAATGGGCATTTGAACATTTTGAAGCGTGGTTACCAGGATCTATTTTTACGTTAAATAAAAAAAACTGGGTTATAACTAGAGACGGAGAAGGCTTTATCCCACAGGAACAGAGAAGGGTAAAATGGAAATATTCAAAACAATCTGGTGGGTACTATGCTGCTAGACTAGGGGTTATGGAATATTTATTAAATATTCTTAAAAGGCAGGCCACTGTCGTGGCAATAAGAGAAATAGGGCCTTACTATTTAGTCCCTGTGGGAGTAGTACAGGTTAGAGAAAACGTGAGGGCGGCATTGACTAAACGCCCCATACGATTTACCTCAAAAAAAGAGATGATTAGATATGTATCAAAAAAAACTAATGTAGAGTTCAGAGAATATATCGAAAGAAGTTTAGTTCTTGGACAATCAAAAATTACTGACTATTTTTAGCAATATCCACATGAAGCCTTCTTCCGTAACTTAAGATATGTAATGTTGTTATTTTTTTATCTTATTATAGAAAGGCGATTTCAGAACAAGTTTTTTGATTAAAAGCCTCTTGTTAAAGTAAGGGGTAGTTTATTTCCTTATATCATTTTAATAATATATCTAGCCCCAATATTATCGATGTCTAACAAATCTATACCACCAACAATTACTTCTAAATCTCGAGGAATACCAAAACCACCAATTACAAAAAGAGAGCCTACCCAAACTAAACATGTCGTTTCATTAGAAGATATCCCCTACCCACAGAAAGAACCCAATGTTTCCCCTAAATTGCAAAAAGGCTTTATAAAAGAAGTACTTGTAAAAAACAATAGATACCCACCAATTTCAGTAGATGAAATAGCAAAATACTGGGCATTACCTCTTAAAAATGCGTTCAATACTAAAGTTCCACCACCAGACACTAGTAGATTAAGAAGCTTAGCTGATTACATTGGTTTAGAAGAGCCTATGAATATATATGAAGGAATTGCCCTCATAATAACCTATTACTATGGTGAAGATGGAAAAGGCTTTTTGCTTTCCTTTAAGCGTGCATTAAATTGGGCCAAAGTTCTTGTTGACTTAAGTGGAGAAAAACCAGTCGTAAGCAGTACAGACAATACCAAATTTAGGTTTTCGTTTTTTATTTCCTTAATTAAAAAAATCGAGGAAATAATTTCTTCAGAAAATAAAATTGGATTTTAACTCTGTCGGCGGGAAATCCCCTTCCGAAAGGGAGGATATTAAATGAAAGCCGACACACGCTTTCACTCCTTTATACCACCATAATAACACTACGATGCTTATTACATTAAGAAAACGTGATTACCCATGAAAAACAATCATTAAACAAACAAGGAAAAACAAACGGGATATAAAACTGAGCGACAGCGTGGTTGGTTGTGGTTTTTGTGGCGGGGAAGCAAAGCAGACAGAGACTACAACGCTTCCCTAAACATCCTCAAAATCAAGACAGGGCTGGGACGGCTCGTAGCGCCTGCGGAGAGAAAGCCTCTACTCTGAACCATTTCTTACAATAAATAAAGGAAGTGGTTTTGGGGCAAGTTTTCTCGGTGAAGTACAAAGCAACTTGCGAAAGAAAGGGGTAGTTCACTTAGACGGGATTTAATAATTTATGCGTCTAATTTATCTATTCTTTAATAGCACTATTTTTTAATTAATTAATCGTTTTTTTAGCTACAATAGTTCAAATAATTTTAGCAGTCATTATTTTTGTGCATTTTTTTGTTGTCATGTCATATAATATTATATCTCAAATAAGTAGCATTACATGATGACTGACGATAAATTATTTGCTGAATGGACATATCACATACAAGAAAGCGCAATTAGGAAGCTTCTGAAATATCAGGTGAAATATTATTTTGGTGGCGGTCTTCCAGGGGCATTACCTTTAGAAGTGCATTCTAAAATTCTCATTGAGCTAGGACAAAGATATCAAAAACTACTTTCCGAAGGGAAAGTTGACGAAGTGTTAACCGTTTTCAATTATGGGCCTACAGCAGGGGATGCAGAATTAAAACAGATTTTAATGCAGAGATTAGTTGAAAGACAACACTTACCATTTAATCCTGAAACGGACTGGGATAAAATTATGATCACTACTGGTTCACAAGAAGCAATTTACACAGTACTAGATTCAATGATTAACCCAGGAGACGTTGTATTGGTTCCTTCTCCAGGTTATCTAGGATTCGTAGGTGTATCTGATAAGATGGGTGCTAGAACAGTTGGGATACCAACAGATGAAGAAGGACTAATTATTGATGCGGTAAGAGCAGGAATTGAGGCCTCTAAAAAACAATACGGTAATTATCCAAAACTTGTATATGTTGTAGCAACAAGTGATAATCCCAAAGGAAGCACTATGGGTGATAAAAGAAGAAAAGAACTATTTGATTTGGTATCGGAGTATGGAATCTACCTAATTGAAGATGATGCATATAAAGAAATTCAGTTCGGTAAATTATTTGAACCTAT
>JAMOVR010000368.1 GCA_027061945.1 Candidatus Heimdallarchaeota archaeon | reverse complement strand
TCTCCTTTCACTAAGCTTCCATAAATTACCACTTCAAACTTAGATAAAGGTTCAAGGTCTTTCTTTATTTTTGACAGTAATTCTTTATTTAACGTATTCCTCTGCAAACTCGACAAATTTAACAATCACCTCAAGTATTTCTTCTAAGTTATCCAGAATTTTTTTTTCGTCAATGCCATTATACTTATGGACAATTACGTTTCTAAGTCCGTTTAGTCTCTTTAAATTATCTCCTAATTCTGGCGATAAAATCTTCTCGTTAATTAATGAGTCAATATTGTGATAATCGTCCATTACAATTATATTATTATCCTTACATAACATTGCTATGACATCCATAATTGCGTCGGTTGCTACTTGGGTCCTGTAAAACAATGATTCTAGAAAAAAAGGTCTGAACTCTAAAAGACTATTATCATTATATGGAGGTAAATTGTTTATTTTATCGATTATGAAGTTTAATTTTTCTTGATATCTCCTTTTTCTCTCTGTATCGATGTTCATTATGCAACCCTTTCGAAAAAAGTTTTGATTTCCTTTTTATAAAATAAGTCGACATAAAAGTATAAAATTCTTTATTGGCAATTATTATAAAAAACCAATGACGTAAAATGAATAAAAAATATATAAACTTGAGATTTTGTAAGATTAGTTTTTATTAAAATATAATTATGTATCTTGGTTTGAGGATGCGTTTAAGAAGTCTAAGTAGTGATGACTTGCAGACAATACTTGATTATTGGAATGACTACTCAATAGTGAAGTACCTATTGAATGGATTTCTAGTGTCAGATTTACAAAAAAAGAAATGGTTGGAATGAGCAATGCTTTGTAAAATGTATATATAGTCCTTTATGTATTCTTGTATTTTCTCCAATGAACAATAAAAGTGCTTTTAATGCATGAAACACGAATAACATGCCCTACTAACTGCTTTAGCATATTTTTCATTTAGTTTTCTTTTGGTAACAGACCCAAAAATAACTATAAGTGTGGTTTCATCAAAAAATTCGGTCATTTCATTTTTTAATTCTTGGATAAATATTTAGGGTCTTTAATGGTATAATAGAACTTTAGATAGACATTAATTTCATTAATATAAAGTAACTTGAAAAATTAAAAATTATTTGAAAGTATTTTTTAGCTTGAAAAGCAGTATTTTATCTTTTTAATTCGTAGTGAGATGTTTGTATTTTTGTTTTCAAGAAAATTCTGCTAATAAAAAATAATAATTATCGGTAATGAAAATAGCTTTAATCTTTTTCATTGTGTTTTATTTTAGATGATTTCATTATACCAGAAGAAAACACTCTTTGTAATCTTATTATTTTTAGTGTTATCGCCTCTTATTCTCCAGTTAACTGCTTCTTTTGCTTATGAACCGCCTGAAAAAGAAAGGTATTACGTGTCTAAAGAGAATGGTTATATTATTGAGAATAATCGTAGACTTACTTACGAGAGGTACGACGAGATCTTGTTAAAAGACATTAGTGTGAAGTATAATGAGTCTATTCACCAGTTGAATGCTAGTTATTTGGTTTTTAATCCTGGGGAGAGAGGGTTACAAGGAGAAGAACAAGTCACTGTGTATGGTAGTAATTTTGATGTCAACGTTGTTAAAACCGTTGTTGACAGCGAGGAAGTCATTACCGGTCTTCAAATCAATTATTATTTCTTCCGTGCACCGATTTCCGACACGTATATTCTTTCGTCAGACGTCACTTCTTCTTTAAAAAAAGCAGATTTTTTGATAACCAAGTTTAATACTTCTGAAAGCAGGATATACATCGCTTTTCAATATTCACAATGGAATGGTGAGCAGTTCGAAAATGTTTTTGTCGAGTTGTCAACTGACAATGATGCTTCAGGACTTGTTGAAAAAATTGGCGTTCATTTTATTATTGAGAATCAAGAGCAACGACCAATCCAAGAGTCCCATTTGACGATCCGGCAAATGACTTATTATGAACAATATATAAAGTCAATAAGCATTATCCGGTTAATTATAGACCTCTGGTTAGTCTGGTTATCAATAGGAATTTTTGTGGTCTTAGTAATTGGTAAGAAAAGATGGCATTTAATAAGAAAATGGCTTATTATCACACTTGGAGGAGAAATTCGGCTAGAAAACCATAAAACACCGTCTCCTGAAGATCAAAATGAAAAAACAAGCCATAAAAAAAGATAAGTCATCTCTTCATAGACATCAATTGTTGAAATAACTAAAGATCTTTTCTTGTCTAAAAAAATTTTGTAAATAAAAAATACCCATTCAAAGGAAGGAATTAAAATTGTTCCATACTTTTGCTGTCCATTGAAATCTTTTTTTTTCGGGAAATTAATGAGTGGCTCAAAACATATTTTATTATTACTTCCAAACACCAAGTATGTCTGATCTATCTATGTTTTTTGAGCCAAAATCGATAGCAGTTGTAGGAGCAAGTACTAATCCTAAAAAAGGGGGACATAATATACTAAAAAACATTATCAAAAGTTGGGGGAAAGAACGGCTTTACCCAATTAATCCAAAAGCAGATGAGGTCCTTGGAGTAAAAGCTTATCCTTCTTTATTAGATGTCCCTGAAGAACAAATAGACTTAGTAATTATCTACATCAACGCTAAATACGTGTTAGATATCCTGAAACAATGCGAGAAGAAAAAGGTCAGAGGAGTATTAATCGAAAGTGCGGGTTTTGCAGAGGTCGGTGGCGAAGGAAAGAAGATCCAAGAAGAGATGGAACGTTTCGCTAAAAGAACAGGAATCCGTATTTGGGGTGGGAATTGTATGGGTTATATAATGGATGGGCTTATTACTACTTTTTTAGATATAAAAGAGGTCCCTGTGGGTGGACTCTCTTTAGTTGGACAAAGCGGTTATTTTTCAGGGGCAATTTATGAGTATGTTGTTACTGAGAGAAAACTTGGTATTCGAAAAGCATGTTCTATTGGGAATAAAACCGATGTTGATGAAAACGATATGCTTGGAGACTTTCTAAAAGACGACAAAACAGAGGTAATTGTACTGTACCTTGAAAGCTTTAAAGATGGAAGAAGATTTTATGAACTATCAAAAGAAGTCTCAAAGAAAAAACCTGTTATTTGCCTACCAGGTGCTACAAGTGAAGCAGGAAAAACTGCTGCAGCTAGTCATACTGGTGCTATTGCTGGAAGTGCTTCCTTCGAAATTTTAGAATCAATTCTTGGAAAACAGGCCGGAGTAGTTTTAATAAGAGACTTCGAGGAAATGTTTGACTTAGCAGAAGGATTTCTACGTTTACCACTTCCAAAAGGAAATAATTTAGGCATAATTACTATAACAGGAGCAGGAGGAGTAGTAGCTAGCGATTTAGCGTACCAGTACGGCCTAAAAGTACCATCGCTACCATCGGAGGTAGAGGAAAAACTGAAGACAGTATATCCTTCTTGGATGCCTCCAAAGAATCCTGCAGACAGTTGGCCAGCTTTTGAACAACACGGAGTTATCCCTGTGCTAAAAACAGAACTAGAAGCAATGCTCTCCAATGATGCTTTTGATATGCTCTTAATAATCATGGCCTCTATCAAAGTGGCTCTAGACTTTAATCCAGAAATAATAGGAGAATACATCAAAAAATATAATAAGCCAATAGTAATGTGGATTACCGGCGAAAAAGAGGTAACAGAGGAATGGGTAGATCGATTGAGAAAAAGTGGAGGAGTAGCATATGATGGGGTAGAAACAAGCATTAAAGTCCTAAGAAAAATGTATGATTATTATTTATATACACAGAAAAAAGATCTGAGCTTAGAGGAAATAAGCTAAACACATAATAATAGCAATTAAAACTTTTTTCCTCAAAAGTTAAGCTATAAATACTAACATAATATTTTTTTGGAACATTTTATTATTACTTTCTTTCTTTGATGGTTACTAATTAAACTATGGAAGTTCTGGATTTTTTTAAATAATATACAAACTAACTAATTAAAAATAATATAATAATTATAAAAGAATATTTGTGAATATATAACAAAAATTGCATTTCCTCTGTTATTTTTATAAAACATCTTTAATGTTAGGAGCCTGCTTATTAGGAAAAATAAACACTTAATTTTGATTCTAACATCTCATGAGAACATAGTTTTTCTAATCCTATGAAAACGCTATAAAATGTCAAAAGAATTTCGATTTACGTGGAAAAGCAAGGGCTTAGTAGAAGAATAAAAGAATCATTATTAAATTAAAAAAAATAAACACTCAGTAACGATCATATTAATTATATTAGTCGTTTGAGAATAGTTTTTTAACTATACTCTTCTTATGGAAAAAACGTGGCTATTACTCCTCTTCTTCTTTAGGTTTCGTTGGTATTTTTCCTTCTAATAATTTAGCCCTTTCTTCAATGTCGAGAGTCCCGGATTTCTTTGTCTTTTCCAATAATTCTTTCTTCAAGTCGTCTGGAATATGTTGTTCTTCTGACATCATTTAATAATCGAAAAACAATCCATAAAAAATTTCCCTCAATTTTATACTGCTTTTTCGCTAAAACATGAAATTTTCCTTAAATAAGAAACAAAAACCACTGATTAAGTCTTAACAAAATTTTAATAATAGACCATTAAATTTGCATATTACTCATCTAATTTTCATATGAATTAATTATTTTAGAGG
>JAMOVR010000367.1 GCA_027061945.1 Candidatus Heimdallarchaeota archaeon | reverse complement strand
GCTGGGCTGGTAAGACACTAATAAAAGTCTCCCTCCAATACACTTCCAAGAAGTGTGCCGTGTGCGGAGAGAGAACTACCGAGCGAAAACTAAGCGACAGAGTATTTGTTTGCCCTGAATATGGCTGGGAAGCAGACAAAGACTACAACGCTTCCCTAAACATCCTCAAAATCAAGACAAGGGCGGACACCCCGTAGCGACTGCGGAGAGTATCCTAAAAAAATACTCCGAACCATTTCTTACAATAAATAAAGGAAGTGGTTTTGGGGCAAGTTTTATTAATAAAGCAGGAAGCCCCTTGCCAAAGAAAGGGGTAGTTCACACAAATGAGACCGCGTTCTAACTATTACTTATTTATTCATTTTATATGTTGTTTGCAGTATTTTCCTTTGTACTCAAAATAAAATTTTTGAACAAACGTTATGTATGAACGTACAAAGTAAGAAATGTGTTGTTTTTTACAATGCCCTGGTAGCTCAGTCGGCAGAGCGGCAGACTCGTAATCTGCAGGTCGCGGGTTCGATTCCCGCCCAGGGCTCCATTTCTTAATTTTTTGTTTGGTAGTATAGTTTTATCGATATTGTACATTTTCATTTTTTTCAAAAAATCAAAATCAAAGAAATGTTAGGAAGACCGAAGTCGTCAAAAATGGTTTCAAAAAAATGATTAATGAACGCTTATGAATGAAAAATTTGAGCCTGAACTAGCATGGTTCAAAGAAATTTATCCTGAAGGAATATTACTAAATACTTCCACCGTGATAAGTGGTCCCGGTGGATCGGGAAAGCCAATAATAGCGTATGCTTTAGCGAGTGAATGGCTTAAAAAGGGTGGAAAAATTATTCTTTTCCTTACTAGTACTACATATAAATATACGAATGAGATATTCAAAGTATTTGGAATTGATCTCGAGAAAAACAAGGATAAAGTATTTGTGGCCTTATTTAATCCTACACTTAGAGAAATAAGCAACATAGCAGAAAATATTGTTGAAGCAAATTTTTTATATCCCGAGCATTGGGATAAAGTAATTACTATGGGAAAAAATTATTTTGAATTTCCAGAAGACGTGTTTATTATTGCTTCTGCTCTTAACTTGTTATATTTCTCACCTACTTATAAAGACATTATACAAGAAAAACTTAAGGAAATGGTCTTAAACTATAAAGAAGATACATTGATCTTTACTCTTAATTCCCAAGCGTATAAGCAATACGCTAAACAACTTGAGGACTTATCAGATAACTTAATGATTAGTGAAATGCAGCGTCCAGCTAAATTATTGGTTAAAGCAATAAAAGGTAAAGATGTGCCTGTAGTCCCCGAAAAGTTGGTTCATGTTCCGATACCTCAGAATGTATTGTTAGAATTAAAAGAAAAAGCCGAAAAGGGAAGAACTCATTTAGTCCCAATATTAAAGAAAATCTAAAATGGCCATTACTCTTTATATTTTATAAAATATCCTCCACAAAATTTTTTCAAAACCCCACATATGTTTATATTTAATTTCTATTAGTTAGATAGTGCTTAAATTTGATTGATATTAAGATTTTATAACTAAATATTAATTATTCAGTATTATTTAGCTGTTTGCGGTGGAAAAATTGACCTTAAGAAACTATATTCAACATCTCGAGAATCAAGATGAATTAGTTAAAATAACTGTCCCCGTGTCTGCAAACTTAGAGATCGCGGGTATCCTTAAAAAATTGGAACCTAAGCCTGTTCTATTTGAGGATGTTATGGGTAGTGACTTTAGAGTAGTAGGAAATATTTTTGCTAATAAAAAAGCGATTGCTGATTATTTAGGAATTAGTACTTCTGAGATGATACCGTATTTAACAAAAGCAATTGATAACCCTACTAAACCTGAAATAATTACTAATGCCCCATGTCAAGAAATAGAAATGAACCCGCCAGACTTAGAAAAAATCCCAATATTAACTCATACCAAGTATGACGGAGGTCCATATATCACTTCTGGAGTAGTAATAATAAACGATAATGAGTGGGGACAAAATATGAGTTTCCATAGGGCAATGAGAATAGCAAAAAACAAATTAGTTATGAGAATAGTTAAAGGTAGACATTTTCACCGATATTTGGAAAAGCATGAAGAATTAGACGCTGTTTTCTGTATTGGGAACTCAGCTAACGTGCTTCTAGCAGGAGCTACTTCCGTAGACATTAATATTAATGAATTAGAAATCGCAAATAGTTTACAGTCTCTTAACGTTGTTAAAGCAAAGACTGCAGATATATATATACCCGCAGAATGTGAATTTGTTATTGAGGGGACTGTTTCTATTAATGAATTACATGAAGAAGGGCCTTTTATTGATCTAACAGAAACGATGGATATTGTAAGGAATGAACCGGTATTTACGGTCAAAAAAATTACTCATAGAAAAGATGCCATATGGCAAGGCCTTCTTTCTGGGGGATTAGAACATAAAGTATTAATGGGAATGCCAAGAGAACCGACTATATACAGAGAAGTCAACAACGCGGGGGTAAAATGTCTTGATGTAAACTTGAATCCTGGAGGATGTTCTTGGCTACACGCAATAGTAAAAATAAAGAAAGAAAAAGAGGACGATGGGTTAAAAACTATAAACGCTGCATTTAAAGGCCATAAAAGCTTGAAACATTGTTTTGTGGTCGATGAAGACATAGATATTTATAATCCATTAGATGTTGAATGGTCGATGGCTACTAGATTCCAAGCAGACAAAGATCTTTATATAATCGGTAAAGAGCCGGGTAGTAGTCTTGATCCCAGTGCAGAACCCAGGACAAAACTCACTACTAAAGTTGGTTTTGACCTAACAATGCCTTTAGATCCTGAGAAGAGGAAGCACTCTTTAAGAATAGATTATCCTGAAGTAGATCTCAAGAAATATTTAGATCATTTATAATAATTTAAGATTCAAAATTTTGGAGGTCGTTTAAAAAGTGGAATTAACTGTTGAAGAAAAAGAAATGTTAGAAGGAAAGCAGGGTCGGGCTGTTCAGAAAGCCATGGAGATTTTAGTTACACTTGGAGAAATCTATAATGCTAATAAAATGGTGAAAGTACGTTCTGTGCAAATTTCCGGTGTTTCTTATGCCAATCTTGGTTCTCCTGGTCTAGATTTTTTAAGAAAGCTTTCAGAAGACGGTAAAGTACGAGTCTTAACAACTCTTAATCCTGCAGGAATGGATTTGGAAGAATGGGAAAAATTAGGTATTCCTAAAGATTTTGCTGAAAAACAATTAGAAGTAATTGATGCCTTTAAGGCAATGGGAATAATTACTACTGCAACATGCACTCCTTACTTAGTAGGTAATGTTCCTCATTATGGAGATCATGTTGCTTGGGCGGAATCTTCTGCTGTTGCCTTTGCTAATTCTGTTATTGGAGCTAGAACGAATCGAGAAGGTGGTCCAAGTGCCTTAGCTGCGGCTTTAACTGGAAGAACACCGATGTACGGCTTACATTTAGAGGAAAATAGAGTCCCAGAAGTAACCGTTAACTTTGAGGGAAAATTACGTAATATCTTCGAGTTTGGTGTTTTGGGGAAAGCAATCGCCGAGAAAACTAAAGGAAAAATAGTTTATATACGAGGAATTGAGAAGGCAAGTGTTGATGAGCTAAAAAGTTTTGGTGCAAGTTTAGCGACCTATGCTGGAATTGGCATATACCATATGGAGAATATTACTCCCGAAGCAATTAAATATGAGCCCCCTAAGAATAATCTTTACTTATCTCAAGATGATATTAATTCTCAATTAGATTCTCTAAGAGATGAAAACGTGGAAGAAATTGATTTCGTAACAATCGGATGCCCTCATGCCTCTTTAGAAGAGATAATTAAGATCGCTGACATGTTACAAGGCAAAAAGGTAACAAAAGAATTCTGGATCACGACGTCAAGACCAATAAAAACAATAGCAGATAAAGTAGGTCTTACAAAAATAATTGAAGAAGCAGGAGCAAAAATCGCTGCAGATACTTGTTGTGTGGTAGCCCCTATTAAAGGAAGATTCAAAGCAATGGCTACTAATTCTGCAAAAGCATGTTATTATGCGAAAGCAAGAAACAATTTTAAAGTGAGGATTATGAGCTTTGAAGAAACAGTTATGGAGGCATTGAAATAATGATAGAACTTAAAGGTCGCAAGATCTACAAAGGTTTTGCAAAAGGAAAGGCACTCGTCAGTTCAGAACCAATATCGTTCTATGGTGGAGTAGATCCAGAAACAGGAATTGTTAAAGAAGAAAACCATCCTCTTGAAGGAAAAAAGATTACAGATAAAATACTTGTATTTCCTAAAGGAAAAGGATCTACTGTTGGAAGTTATATTCTTTACTGGATGGCAAGTATTGGCACAGCGCCAGCAGCAATAATTAATCAAGAAACAGAAACAATTGTTGCTGTTGGAGCAATAATCGGAGAGATCCCTTGTGTTGATAAAATAGATATATCTAAAATAAAAAATGGTGATATTCTTGAGGTAGATGCCTCAAATGGAGCTGTCCGAATATACAATGAGTAACTTTGTTTGTTTTTGCAAAAGGCTTTCTGTTTTTTAAAAAGCACTTATCTAGCACTTCTTTCTTTATTGTAAGGGGCGTTTTGGGCCGATTTATTGGTTTTTATTTCCATAGACGTT
>JAMOVR010000366.1 GCA_027061945.1 Candidatus Heimdallarchaeota archaeon | reverse complement strand
TAACCGATACTTTTAGGATTTTAGGAGCCTCTTTTAAAGCATAGTATCGCTCCATAACCACTAACGTCTATACCTGCCCAAATGATGCATAACAGTCTCGGTAGGGATTTCCATTTAAAGCTATTGGTGAAAATCTTTCTCCCACAAAGGTGAGGTGGAGAAGAATGAAAGCAAACAATATTTTATTTTTATTTTTAAAATATTCAATATCTTTCTTCATGCACCGTTAGTTCAAGTATCTGATGAATATAAAAACACAAGAAGAATTAGACAAAGACAAGCATTATACATAAAGAATTCATTATTTTAAGAGAGACAATAAAAGCACTGTTAAAAATTTTTTTAGACTTGAAATCTATGGCGAAGAAAATCTTGATCTTATAAATCCTAATGGAGGACTTATTGTTGTAGCCAACCATCAAGCTGGGTTAGATGCCTTTTTGATGGGGATGATCTTGCCAAAACATATTCACATAATAATGAATGTAAAGGCTTTTCCTCATCCTTTAATTTTAAAGGCAAGTCATTATTTTGGAGTTATTCCGTACATTCCACGCAAAACTTCTGATTGGACTAACAAACGTATAACAGAAATCCTTGATCGTGGCGAATATTTAGGAATTTTTCCGGAAGGAGCTATTCATCCATTAAAAAAAGACTATTTTGGAAAAAAAGGCTTTGCAAAGTACGCGTTAATAAATCACGTTCCAGTTTTGCCACTAGGGATCATAGGAACATTAACAGTAAATCCAAAAAAAGATTATTTTAAAGGAATTACACCACCTCCATTTAGAAAAATAACTGTTAATATTGGGCGTCCATTAAAATATTCTCCTAATATTGTTAATGAACAAAAAATCAATGATTTCAAGGACTATGTTATGTATAAAATAAGATTACTCTCTAATTGGTACGGTGTTCCTAAAAGAAAAAAGGAAGAATTATTAGAATATTATGAAGAAAAAAAAGGACAGTTCGTAAAGATTAATCAAAAATTAGAAACGAAAATAAGTAGTATTTGAATTAAACCTTTGTTTTTTGAGGATATTTCAGCTAATAAAGCTAAACTATAATATAAATTTTAAATTAATATTTTTTATTATCCTCTAATTCTTCGCTTGATTCTTTGTAGTAATGGTAGTTTCTCCATTTTATTTTGTTCGTTTTCCATTTTGTGTTTATGTTGAGTAACTATTTTTTGTATTACGGCATCAGCTAGACGTAAGACATTTGGAGAGGGAGGAGTAATGTCTGAGTCAAACACAAGTAAGGGTTTATTATTTTCAATATATATTGGCTTTAATATTGCTTGAGAAATTTTGTAAGGTAGGCAATTATAAGGCCCAACAAGCACCAAGCCATCGTACTGCCCTTCTAATGCTTCAATTCCTTTTCCAATAGCAGTTACTGCTTCTCCAAAGATCAAGGGAGAAATATACTTTGAAGCATTTGAATATATTTTTTGAACATCATTGGGCTTGTCGAACAGTAATCCTGTGTCTGAAAACTTGTTTCGCATTTTTCGTTCAGTTCGTTCTAATAGTTTAAGAGTAGCATAATAAGCAAGGAACACTTTGTTTTCTTCGTTTTTCAAGCCGAATAATGCTTTTACAATGCTTGTAAGAGTATGTGGAGAAGTTTTCCATCCATTCGCAATTGAAACTATGTGATCATAATAAATATACATCATTAATTCATTCAAGTCTGTAGACTTGAATAAAATCCCATGTTTAGCGAATCTTTCTTTCATTTCTTGGAGGAAGAAGTCACTAAATCGGACATAGAAATCTCCAGTTATTATTACTCTTGGAAGTTTACTTATATCTTTGTGAACAGGTATCTGCTTTACTTTTTCTATAAATTGCTTTAAATTTTCTTTGTATTCATCTCTTGTCTTAGAGGTTAAAATAAGTTCTTTCCAGTATTTTCTTAACTGTTGTACTGCGTCCTTATCCCCAGCCACATACAAAGAATTCTCCATTTCTAGCATTATATCTCCTAACACAATCATTTCTGGGAATGTTCTTACAATATCTAAAGGCTTTATTCCTAATAACCCATCAACCGGGTTGAAATCAAATACGACAACATTCTTCAGCTTGTTATCTTTAATAAAACGCTCAAAATAGTCGAAATAAGCATCAACAACACAAGGTGCACCTCCTTTTAACATGAAGTATAATATAATATCATTAGGGTCCCTGTTTTTAGTTACTGTTAACATATGTCCTAAAGCGATTGGTAATGGTAAACACTCTTTTCCAGAAGAATGTTGAAGACCAATCGTTGAGAACTCAAGTTTAATGTCTGGTGTTTCAACCGTATTAAGACCATGCCATCTAAGCCCCATTGCGACTGCATTAGTGTGATATACTGAGAAAGTTGGAAAATGTATTTTTACTCTTTTATCTCTAATATCAACTTTCTCACCATCAGAAGTCAAAACATAGACTTTTCCATTTTCGTTAATTATTTTTGCAGGCTGGAATGGCTTTTCCTCTTTCTTTTTATAGATCTTTCTATAGTTGTTAATTATTTCAATAAATGCTTCTAGTCTTGTTTGAGTACCCGCGTCTCCAGTATGTGCATCTATTTCCAAGATTAAATATGGCTTAGAACCCATTTTTGATCGTAACAAGTTTTGTGTAAAAGCATCAACATTACAGCTGTAATTACTAATATAAAGCAGAAACAAGTTTTCGTGTTTTTTGACTAAGTTGACTGCATTCATAATTAAGTTTGGGAAATACCAAGCAGTTTCTCCTTCTTCTGGGAACTCTAAAAAGTCGAATGGAATAACAGGGATTCCTTTGCTAATAAGTTTTCTAGCTACAGACTGAGATGTTTCTGCAGGAAAAGCATTATAACTTCTTCCAACTAGGATGATACCTGTTTTTCCTGAAGATATTATCCGATCTAATTCTTGTTTTCCTAATTGCCGTAATTTTTCTTCGACTTCAAGCTGTTTTTTTACTGCTATGTTATAGGCTTCTTCTGCGGATTTTCGGTCAACCCCTAGCTCTTTTACCGCAAAATCTATCAGGTTAGTACTATTTTCATACCCCTGTGCAAAATCAATGCTTGGTTTAAGAATTTCTACATCAGGAATGGCTTTGTCTATATAAAAAGGACTTCCTTGGGTCATCGGACAAAAAGTGGAATCTTTCCAATGATTTCCTTTAGGCATTCTATATATGTGTGGGAAAAATATTTTCTTTACGCCATGTTTTTTGAGATCTAAAATAGCGCCATGAGCAATTTGAACAGGATAACAGAAAGGAGCATTAGTAACTAACTCCATATCTCGGTCTATACCGGAAATAACAACATTATAACCCATTTCTTCAAAAAAGGTTGAGAATAGTGGGGATAAACTGTGAACTAGTAGTGCACGGGGAATTCCTATTGTTTTATCATTTATTTCTATATCACTATTTACTGGTTTTATTCCTTCAAATATTAAATTCGTTCGAAGCTCCACCAAATCTTTTTCTTCTTCAATTTTCTTAGTACGTTTCCATTGGTTCTCATATCTACTGCATAAACCTCCAAATGGAAATTTTCTACCAGCAACTTCATATCTTTCAATAGTACAATAATTTTCACATGCTCTACAAGTAAAGCTTCCTAAATGTTTCATATTTGCTTCTGATAATTGTGAGAGAGTAGTTTCCACTGGTTGAACAATACCTTGTTCGTATCTTTCTTTAGCCATTAAAGCAACTCCAAAAGCACCCATTAACTCAGGATGGGGGGGAATAATAATCTGCTTGCCAGTGGCTTGAGCAAAAGCATATCCAACAGCTACGTTTTTGGCTACACCTCCTTGAAAGAATACTTTTTTGCCAACAGGTCGCGCTTCTTTTACTTTATTCAAATAATTACTGACAATAGAATATACTAACCCTCCAACAATATTTTCTCTTTCATAGCCTTCTTGTAAAGCAGTTCTTATATCTGAATTAATGAAAGCTGCGCAATCCGCTTTGAATTTAACGGGGGATGGAGCTGTTAATGCAATACCCGCGATGTCGTATACAGTTATTCCTAGATCACTTTTAGAACTCTCTTCTAAGAAAGAACCTGTTCCTGCAGAACAAGCCGCATTCATGGCATAATCAATAGGCACACCATTCTGTAAATAAACATATTTAGAGTCTTGACCTCCAATCTCAAAAATAGTGTCTACTTCGGGGTCAAATTCAGCGGCTCCTCTAGCATGAGCAGAAATTTCGTTATATACCGCAGAAGTTCCTAGAAATGCACCAGTGATCTCTCTTCCCGAGCCAGTGACACCTATTAAGAATACTTTTTGATCCCCTACTTGGTCAATTATTTTTTGTAGGCATTCTTTCGTTGCTCTTACAGGATTACCATTAGTACGGCCATAATGAGAAGCTACTATTGCATGATCGTTAGGATCCAAAAGAATAGCTTTAGTAGTAGTAGAACCAACGTCAACTCCAAGAATAAAAGGACCTTTTCTTCCTTTAATATCTACTTTTTGAGGAGGAATAACTTTGACTAGTTCTTCGAATTGAGCAAGATTAGGTAGTTCCGAAAAACTAGGACGAATTTTTATTACTGGTTTTTTATGTAATGGTTCATCTTTAGCGATTAAAGCTGCTCCTAACGCTTCAAAAACTGGTGACGTGTCTTTTACAACAACTTCTACTTCAGGAATTTTTGATTGTAAAATCTCTATGAACGTATCATTTAGAGATACTCCGCCAATAACTAACAATCGTTTTATTTCTTTTCTAGATTGATTCATTAAAGTAATTACTTTGTTTGCAGTACTTTCAAGGACAGAGTATAATACATCCTCAATTGTTGCTTCTCCTTTGTTTAATTTATGGGTTATGTCTGATTTAGCATGAACAGAGCAACGAGAAGCAATCCTAATGCTTTTTCCTTTTTTAGCAAGTCTAATTGCTTCTTCTAATGAAAGATTTAATCTTTGGATTTGTTGAACAAAAAATTCTCCACTACCAGCAGCACATTTGTCATGGGATAAGACATTTGTTATTTCATGTCCATTAAGAACATATAATACCATTGCTTCTCCACCAAGAGAAGCTACGGCGTCAAATTCTTCGTTGTAATATTGAAGAGCTCTTTCTATTGCTACTACTTCTGAAATATCTCCTAAATGCCCAGAAACACCGTAGTATTTCTCCCCGTCAATTTTGAGTCCTTCAAGTAATTCATCCATTACTTTTAACGGAAGACCCAAATGATTTTTTCTACGAATAAATATATCGCCTTTGTCTGTTATTCCTACAAGTTTTACGGAAATTGCTCCGATATTGATTCCTATGTAGGCTCGGGACATCAATTAAAAGTTAAAAAAATTAATTTAATTAATTTTCTCCAACAAAGAATCATAAATCGAAAACCGTATAAATAGATGCTTTAACAGCACCCACAATAATTTATGATAAAAAATGATATATTGATCAATTTATTGAAAATTAACGATGTATCTTTTATTTAGAAATAAATCTAACGGTATTAAAAGATAAAGATAAAAATTTTATTAAAAAGTTAATTTTTTAATTTGAATTGTGTGCTAAACTTTAATGAATTTAAGGAACACGACCTTAGAGGAGTTACTAAGTTCTAAAAAACTAGATTTAATCACTAATACTAAAGGTCTAAGTAATTATACTTCACTTAATATTTTTGAAATTACAAATAATGGTGAAGTCTATTTTTTTGGAAATTTCCCTGAATCTCATTTAAGACAGATACACTTAAACCCAGAAGTACAATTAGTAATAAAAGAAAGCATGTTAATAGCTGATGGGCAAGCATATTTTGTTAAAGATAAGAAAACGATACAAAAAAAACTTATGTTATTAATAGAAAAAGGACTAAAATTACCCTCAAAAATCGAAGAGCTTCCACCTACTACTAAACTTGTTATTGTCAAATTATATATGATAAAAAGGATTGATCTGAATGGTAAAGTAATTGAACATTATGAGATACCCAATAACCGGAATTCTTTGTTTAAAGAGATCATTTTTGGCTTTGGTAATGAATTAAAATACTGGTTTTTTGCAGCTCGAGCACCATTCTTTACAGCCTCATTAATTCCAATCTTAGTTGGAACATCTGCTGCATATTTCGTAAAAAAAACTATAAGATGGGAACTTTTATTTTTGGCTTTAATTGGACTTTTATTTATCCATGCCGCGACTAATCTTCTTAATGATTATTATGACCATGTTTCAAAAAATGATGATATAAATAAGTTTTTCACTCCTTTTAATGGTGGTTCTAGGTTTATACAATCACGCCTTGCAACTCCTGCTAGAATTTTTGTAGCTGGCATTTTTTCTCTATTTGCTGGTATTGCTATTGGGCTCTATCTAAATACAATATATCCCGGAAATATTATTCTGTTTATAGGAATATTAGGTGTTTATTTCGCAATATTTTATACGGCCCCTCCTTTTAACCTATCTTATCGTACTTTAGGAGATTTGGCAGTTGGAATTGGTTTTGGTCCATTACCGGTGATTGGGGCTTTTTATTTACAAACCGGCACATTAGAAATATCTACTGCTAAATACGCATTGATAAGTTCAATACCAGTTGGAATCTTAGTGGCATTAATACTTTATGTGAATAATTTTCAAGATTTAGACGCTGACACTGCGGTTAATAAAAAAACTAGCATCGTAAAGTTGGGAAAGTCACGTGCTGCTAAGCTATATCCCTGGATATTAGCTATTGTTTATATCATAATCATGATTGGTATTATTTTTGGAATGTTACCTTATACCATGTTGATTGTTTTTTTGACTGTCCCATTAGCAATTAATGCCGTTAAGGGAATGAAAACAATGTACTCAAAAGTATTTGAGCTAATACCTGTAAATATCACTACAATAAATCTTCACTTATTTACTGGTCTTTTAATTTCTATTGGTTTTATTATTGCAGGATATTTTGGATTAGGTACTGTAAAGGCTCTATAAATCAAAAATAAGAAACGAAAAATTTACAAGGTTTCTTGTTTATTCAGGACACTTGCCCCGAAATCATTTCCCTGTAAAAATGATGTGGTTTTTAGCATTTTCTCCACTGTTACTGCAGTCGCCTATTGCGACCTTTATCTTAATAATTAATTACAGTATAATAATCAAACGATAAAAATAGAATAGTTATATAAGAAAATACTGGGCGTTCATACATGCCACAATCCACACTTTGCAGAAGAAGATTTATCACAGAATGAATTAAAACATAATTTTTTTAGTTTTTTCTTATTCCTTAGCAAAGAAAAAATAAAACGTAATACAACAAATATTCATAAACTCATAGCGAAGTCATAAACAATTTTAATGATTATTCTTTCAACAAATTGTAAATGATAAAAAAATTAGATATAATACGGTGAACATAATGCTCCGCGCAATTGTTATTTTTAACCAAATAGGATTTCCAATTTTCACCTATGTTGAGAAAAAGAAAAGCGATATTCATCCTGCCGAGTTGTTAGACCTTGCGGAGGATCTTATTAGTAACGTTTCATTATCAGACACTCAAAAAAGCACCAATGAAAAATACTATTTCATTGTTTCTTCTTTACCCAAGAGAATGAAATTAGTCGCAATTTTTGATATTGAAGATAAGGATAAAATAGACCAAGAAAAGATTAAGCAAACAGGAGAAAGAATAGTAAAAGGAGATCAAGAAGCAATTAAGGAACTTCTCTTACCATTTCAAAATGATTATTAATATATTAGTATTAGATTATGTAAGCTATCTCTTTTTGTGGGGGCTTGTTGTTGTATCAAGAAAAAATATTATAAAGATAAAGATAATCTCAATAAGATTTTATGTTTTTTTACTGGAACTACAAGATGGATTTTTTCAGGACTACTTTCAAAAATAAGCATTATAGCGCTTGTCTGTTTCCCATACACATTTAGTGAATATAATAATGGAGTGTGAGGCTCTGTATAAATCACATATATTATTAATTTGGATTTCAGTCTTTATCCACCTTTTCGTAAATAAGAAGGAATATCACACTAATCAAGTTAAGTAACTCAGTCTAACTTTGTAACGGTAAAAACTTCTCAAAGTCAAATTCCCATTTTTTTTCTTCTAAGTTATAATGTTCTAATGGAAATGCGTAACTAAGATATCCTGGTATAACAGATTCTAATTTCATTTTTGCTTCCGGAATAAGGTCATTTTCATTAATCATTTGATCTAACTCTTGAATGTCCATTGGATGTATTCTTATGAACCACAAAACTAAGTCTTGAAATCCTTTTATTCTTGTTAATACGGATTTTGGAACTTTTTTAGCTAATTCTTGTAATTCTTCATATGTTTCTGTAGAATAATCAAATAAATATTCTACACCTGTATAATTGAAGGCGGGTCCTAAAGAGACCCAGCCTTTTAACAAATACTTTGTTACTTTTTCTTTAATCTCCTTTGCTTTTCTATATGGAAGATTCGTTTTTTCTTCTAGTTGCCTTAATGGGAGATTACCATGAACTTGTAAGATACTGGCAAATTCTAGTTCTTCTTCAGAAAAATCAGGAACTTCATTAGTTTTAAACGGGACTTCTATTTTCACAATTTTATTTTCCTTATAGTCCGCTGGAGCATATCTCAATGTTTTTCTATTAATTACACTTGGATTATAGTATACATCCCAGAGCTTTTCTTCATCATGAAGATCGTAATCCTCAACATCTACAACATTTTTGCATCCTAATAACCTGTTTATATATCTCATTAAAACTTGATTACTTTCTTTTGTATCTGGGATCGTAAGAAATAGAAAATAATCTGCGGTCTCAGGGTAATTCTTCCACACCGCATAGATCCAGTCGGTATTAGGCAAGATAAGTGGCTTTTCCTCATTTTTTTTGGTTTTTATATGTAATAATTTCATTGTTAGTCCGATATTATTTACAATCGGTGTAAACATATATGTAATAATGTTATTCCTCAATAATTTTCGAATTACTCTACTTACTAATTGTTTGCTTTTATGAGTACTTTCAACAATATTTACTGAAGACGTTTCTCCATATTTTATTGTCTCTGCAAATATTAGATGTTCCAAAGGCGTTAGTTTTTGAAATTCTTCTATTTCGGTCTTATTCAGCCGAAGTTTTAAAGGATTATCTCCAGATTTTTTTTCCATTTTGTTATAATTCAAGGTTTTAGAAATTAGAAAGGACTTTAAGTCCTTTTTTTGTTGTTCTTCTACATTAATAAATAGTTGCTCAGTGTTCAAATTAGTGATTTGTTCTGCTGGTGGAAACGAAGAGATTCCTATGTACTCATCAATTATTTTATTTCTTTTTGGTAATTTTTTCACAATTGGTATTTCGTTTCTGCAATATTAAACCTTTCTAAATTTTTTTACTCGTAATATTTCTTTTACTATTAAAAATATGTTCAAAAAACTATATTCATAGTATATGCTAAAAATATCTAAAGGGAAACGTCAAATACCTTTATTGTATCCAATAATTTAAGACATGTCTCAACAAGGATGTTCACCACAAATTAACCTTTTCAGAAAAGAACTTCCCGGCCCAAGAATCGCTGTTATCTCAGATATTCATAGTAATTTAGTGGCGCTTGAGCCAGTACTGGAAAAAATTAATGATGAAAGTGTAGATGCGATTATCGTCGCTGGTGATCATGTTGGGTACTATACCCAGATTAACGAAACATTGGAAAAACTAGAAAAAACTAGTTATGTTTCGATTATGGGTAATCATGATTTTGCCGCGGTAGAAACATGTCCATTAACAAGAGCAAGATTAAACCCCTTTGCACAAGTTGCTATTGAATATACAAGACTACATATCTCCTCAAAATCCCATGCATGGTTAGTAAAATTACCGTTAAGAGCTATCTTAAAATATGAAGATCTCAAAATCCTAATGGTTCATGGGCATCCAGAAAAACCATTTGAATATTTAATTGGCTATAACGAGGAACGAACTTTAGAAATGATTAGAGATGTGCTAGAAAAGATAGATACAGACATATTAATAACGGGACACACACATATTCCAAGAGTTGTATCTAATAAAAACAAGTATTATATTAATCCTGGGAGTGTTGGCCAGCCTAGGGATAGAGACAATCGAGCAAGCTTTGCGATTATGGACTTAGATAAAAAAGAATTTCAAATACACAGGATAGATTACGACATTGATCAAGTTAAAAGATTAGTCCAAGAGGCATTATTACCAAAGGAATTATGGGAACGATTATATGAGGGGAGATGAACTTTTTTTAAAGGATATATATACACAACCAAATTAAAAAAGGATAGTTTTCTAAACTTTTTTGTTTGATTTCTATTTATAATATAATCTTTTTTTCGCTAGTATTTTAATACCGCATAATGTTTAATTATGATTGTGCGTAATAGTTAAACGAACTACCCATGTTGGCTATTGTTCATGAGCTATCAAAAACTGTTTTATGCCCTGAATTTTTTGTCAATACTAAGAATTATTCATTGATAGCTCTACAATTGTCTTTTTGGATTAGTGGCCTACGAATTTAAGACCGTAGGTCACTAAGATCACGTGGGTAGCTTTTGAGAAGGTGATCGAGGTGACAAGTGAATTTCGGAAAACCGATTCTTTGATGCATGATTTCATGGCAGCAAATGAAGACTTGAAACAGATACAAGTTAGATTCGATGAAGTCGTTTCAAACTTGGCAATGAAGTTAAAGGGCGAACTAACCCCATTAGTAAAACAACTTCTCAAGTCTTTCCCCGAAACAAACCCTATCTTTAATGAATTGATAGAGAAAGTCGATGAACTAGATGAAGCACTCTATGAAGCAGAAGTTGTAGAACAAAATCTACAAGATGCAATTAACTCCATCTCCGGGCTAGCAATGCCCCCTGAAGGGACTGAGAGAATTTTCGAGATATTACATTATGAAGGAAAACAGTTAAACCAATTAATAAAAGATCTTAACTTTTTAAAGAGTTTAATCATTGGATTAAAAGATAGTAAAGAGATACCCGATGAAATTAGAGAAGAAATAAAACAAAGGCTAGACGATCTCTTAACGGACTTTTCTAGATTTCAGGATTACTTACATCAAAACATTCCAATATTACAGGAAGTAATGAACTCTGTTGGAAACGGCCTAAAAGACGCAAAACGTTACTACGAAAACGCTGGAATATAATGGAATTAAACTGATTTTTAATTAACAAATTTTAATTCATCTTCATTATTTTTTTCAGATTTAAAATTGTTTATTCTTTAATTTTCAAGGATTAGGAATCAATAAATACTATGGTTTTAATTATTAAGATTAATGACCATTACTACTTCTTTAAACATCACTATTATGAACCGTCCACTAACGGAGATATTATTAATTACTGCAATTATTTGTTTGATCGGTGGTATAATAATTATTTTGGGTGCTGGAGCGTTCTATTCTATATTATCATGGCAGTTTTTTAAAATAATGCAAACAATGGGGATAATTATTTTTTTACTTGGGATTGTAATATTCCTCATAGTTGGTGCATTACAAAAAATGTTTAATGAAAATCTCGACAATTAAACTCTTAAATTAGTCACATATGACCAATGTGCATAATACATCCTGTGCGCTAATATTGCACCAAAAACAAAAAACAACAGAGAAAATGTGAGATATGTTAGAATAATAGCAACTTGTGTGAGAGGTAGCCTGAAAATAAGATTAATTAAAAACACAGAATATGGAAGAAAAATAAGAATGCTTCCTAAAATTAAGCTAGTTACTAATGTTGCAGTATAAGGTCTCCAAGAAGGAACATAAATTATATTGCCTTTTGAAAAAATAAATAATAATATTAGTAAATAGACAAAAAATCCCATGAACCCACATAACCCAATATTACCGGAATAAATTCTGAGACTAATGACTTCACTTGTAGATATTCCCTCATAAATATTGTAACTTATTTTTTTTGAATACCAATTAATAGAAGATAATAAGAAAAGGAATAGACCGGTAATTAAAAATCTATCTCCATTGAATCTGGGTAAAAAAACAAATTTTCCATTAAAAGACTTCATTACATGTCTTGTCCATGCACCCAAAATAAGACCAGAATACATTATTATAACATAAAAAACCAATAAAAAATTATTTCCCATACCTAAAAAAATAAATACAGAAAATAAATACTCAGTGCCAATAATTATCGTATAAATTAGACCGGGATTTGCAGAAACTTCATAACTACTACTCTTTAGAATTTTTTCTCCGATTACATAACCTGTAACAACATTCCCAATCCATGCAGTAATAACAAACAAAGGAAACCCTAAATTATAGTCTTGATCTTGGTTTAGAATTGTAGTTAAAATAAAAACGAAACTTGGCAATATTAACCCTAGTATGATAACAAGTACTACTCCCAACAGACTTATTTGTTTAATACCTTGCTCTTCTTTTAGAACTATTTTTTCTTCAGAATTACCAACTTTCTCTTCTTTTACCTTTAGTTCATTAAATGATTCAGAGGATGTAACTTTAGTCTTTTTTACGAAAACATTCTGAACCAAATCATCCTCTGTGTTTACTCCAAGGAGTTTTAAAGCTTGAATCGCTTTGTAGCCGTTTTCAGTAAGGATATATTTGCCGTTGTCTCCTTTTTTCACAAAGTCACTTAATTTCTCTAAGTGGAATGCTAATTTTCCGCTTGACTCTATTTGTAGCTCTCGAGACAAGTCACTGAAAGACTTACCTTCAGGTCTTTCTGCTAGTAAAAATAGAATTTGTACTCTTACGGGATGACTTAAAGATTTCAAGGATGGACCATTTTTTTCCATTTTGATCACCCAATTAATAGTGATCAGCCCCCAAAATAAGGAATTTCGTTAAAAAGAATTGGTCAAAAATAATTGACTTTTAGAAAATTTTTGCTTAAATACGGATCTAACACTTTTTTTATCCACCATCAAATAATTGCGTTTAGCTACGGCTAAACGTAATCAAGTACTATTAATTATTATTGTATAAATCACAAAAATAAAAGATAAATTTGTGGTCATTATATGATTTAATTTTAGTTTGATAATTGTAATATATGGGATTACATCGTAAAGATAAGATTCTTTTAGTTATGATTTTATTTTAACCGATTCAAATGGTTTGTTACATCAGTTATTAAATTCTTAAATTCAATGATTCCGTAGTATATTATTTTATGCTTTAGCTTTGAATTGAAATATCCTCTTGAGCTAGGAAAGTTTTTGAGAGTGTTTTGAGAAAGATTAATGTATAGAATAATGATATGATCTGAGATATCATTAGAAAAAATCTCCACTTTTAAAGGATTATTAAAAGAAATTTGAAGAGGTAAGAAAAAAATGTTTGATATAAAAATAGCAAAATTACCTAACTACAACGAAGGCATACAAAAAGGTATGCAGAGAGGCATACAAAAAGGAATAAAAAAAGGTATTCTTGAAACGTTGTTATCTCTATTACAAGAGAAATATAAAATAAATAACGATGAAATTGATAATGTTAGAAAAAAAATAGAAAAAGTGGATGAGAAAAAACTTTTAGAGTTAGCTAAATTATTACTTCATATTAGTTCCTACCAGGATTTTAAAAAACAAGTTGAAAATATTAGGTCATAATATAATCAAAAAATATTTATTCTATTAGTTCTATGTAGCATAATGCGATTTTATTGAAGTTCAATCAGAATACTAATACATTTGCATTTCAAATGAGGAAAATGTTTATCTTATGGCGGTGAACTACCTTTTGGCATTGAGAGATTTCTTCTGGAAAACATTCGAAGAATTACAACAAATAGAAAATCATAAGATGATAAGAAATTTAACTTCATCACCAAAAGAAGAAAGTTATAACAACAAGTAGGACCATTGATTGTAGACAATATCCATAAATATTTAAAAAACATGTTTTGAGGAAACGTGCAGATAATACTATTTTAAATGAGGCAATTGAGAAAGGGTTTAATAGACATATAGAAAAATGGGCGGGGAGTCAGTTTATGCTCATTAGTTCTTGGATTTTTGGTTTTTTTTCCAAACTTGTTAAGTGATTATTTTTTGAGTATGAAATATTTTATTTTATTTAGAAAAGGATTTTAATGACCTACTTAGTTTTAGTCTTGTTTGTTACGGAGGAATCAACGTGAAAATAATAGTGGTCGTCGGTCTTCCTTTGTCCGGTAAAACAACCCATTGTGCTGTTATTAGTAAAGAAAAAAATATTCCCATGATTGAAACAGGAACTTTTGTATTTAAAGAAGTCGAGAAAAGAGGATTAGAAGCAACACCAGAAAATGTTTCTAAAGTCGCTAAAGAATGCAAGTCTATTTCTGACTCATATTTTACAGAAAGAGCAATAGAATATGCAATGGAGCATCATGCAGATGCAAAAGCGATTATGCTAAATGGAGTTAAAGCAATGAGCGAAGTAGAATTTTTAAGAAATAAATTTAGCGAGGAGAACGTTAAAATAGTTTCTTTCCACGCATCACCTCCTACTAGATATGCTCGGCTCAATAATCCAGACAGAATGACCAGTGACCGTGGGAAGAAAAGTGAAGAAGATGAAGCTATGAGAGCTGATAAATCAAGGTTTGAAGCAAGAGATCAAAAAGAGCTTGGGTATGGAGTTGGAACACTTATTGCCCTAAGTGACTTCATTGTCAATACTGAAGATAAAAAATGGCCATATCATTCATTTGAATATACTATTCGAGAATTTAGGCTAATTGTAGAAGAAATTATTAATAATAAAGAGTAACGTCATTAGTTACTGGGGCGTTACTTGTGTCCAATAATGGGAAAAAAAAAGACCTTATTCAATTTCCAGTCACTAGGAAAATCACTAATTCGATCATTGTTTTTTATCGTAATCATAGTAAAATCATAATAGACGTTTTAGTAATGTTAGTATTATTCGGACTCGGAATATGGTTTCGGCATTGGTTACACTATTGGTTTGAAGAAAACATTGGAAGAATTTTTTATCTAAAAATTAGTAACAAAAATTTTTCCTCTAAAATTGGACAGTTCTTAGGGTTACCTAATGGATACGAGCTACCGTGGGAAGGATACTTCGACTGGACGTATTATTATGTTCCATATATTGATAATTTTCTGAGAGGGTGGAATCCATATTCAGGATCGAAGACCCCAGGAGATCCATTAGGAGGTTATGTATACGGCCCATTTTATATTTATTTTATATCTATTCCTGCTTGGTTATTTAATGTAAATGCCCAAGAATCAGCAGTATGGAGCAACATTGTTTTTGACTCAGCAATCATTAGTATGGTATATCTTATTGTCAGAACAAAGGAAGGTTTCTGGACTTCATTGTTTGCGGCATCTCTATACTTCTTTTCTCCAGTTGTACTATTTTACTCTGTAGTTCGTGTTCTAAACATGCCACAAGTAACTTTTTTCATCATGCTATATTTTTACTTACTAATTACTGATCACGATGATTCTTCACTTATTGCTCTAGTCATTGCTATACTCACTAAACAAATTGCTTTATTTCTAATAGGGCCAGCAGTAGTATATTGGTATAAAAAATATGGCCCAATTAGAGGGACAAGTTTCCCATTTTTAACCCTCATATATTTAATCATAGGCTCTTATCCATGGATTGCAATTAATTATTATTCATATCTTGTTCGTATATTTGGGCCTGGCAAAGGAAAATCTAGTTTACATCTGCCAAAAGCAGGAGAATCTGTAACATTAGCAGAATCATTTTTATATCTTAACTATCCAAATTTCGCTGAAAAGGTTCGTATAGCTTTAAATTCATTTGGAAATTTAGGCCTAATGCTTATTATTTCTGCAATTACAGGATGGTTGATATTTTTTGGTTATCAGCAATTAAAACGAGATCTTGCATTTCATTCTCAGATATATCTGTTCTTTTTAATGGGTGCTCATGCTGTTATGGCTAGAGGGATATACAAATATTACGACCCAATATTTATCCCTTTTCTTATTCTTTCTTTAATTATTTCTCCTCCAAAAGCAGAAAAAAATGAAGAAGAAAATACAAGTAAAAAGATTAGTAAAGACATACCTACAAGAACATATTATAAAACGAAAAAAGTACTAACTCCTAAAAAACAACTGATAGAAGTATTAAAACCGTACTTTTCCATAGACCAAACTCACGAAAATGTCCTGATATTTATTAAAAATGTCAGTGTATTTGGTATTTTCTTTTTCTTAAATGAACGAATTTTAGATATTAATCGTTTCTTGCATCCCTTATTGCTATTTGTATATACCATCATGATTTTCTTTTTCATAGATAATGTTATCTGGAAAAATACTATGAAAGAAGCGAAAATATTTATTTTATCTGTAGTGAAAAATAGTTATTACTTCTTTAAGGGTGTTTTTATAAGTATAAAGATAAAGAAAAATGACACCTAAAAAGAATCCCGTTAAATAGTATTGTTTTTTTTTCACATTCCAATAAATTTATCCATTCCATTTTTAAGGGAAAAATGTGTCTGAAGTTGATACCATAATTACCAGTAATTCTAATATTTCTACCTCTAAAATACGGAGAAGCCCGGTTTGGTTGTATTATTTAATACAAATGATGCAGTCCTTTGGACAAAACCTTTCTTATCAATATTTCCCTATTTACGTTAGAAAGCTTGGTGCCACTGAATCACAAATGGGTCTAATGACTGCTACCCAAAACGTTACAAGCACGTTCTTCCAGCCTTTCTGGGGGAGAGCTTCAGACAGATTAGGACGAAAAAGATTTTTAATACTTGGTTTTTTCATTGCTGGTGTAACTGCTATTTTATTAGGCTTTTCTAGAACCCCAACTGATGCTATTATTATAATTGCAATTAATGGATTAGGTATCAGTATTGTTGCTCCTTCCTGGGCAGGAAGTATTGCTGATTATACTGAATCCGGAAAAAGAGCTGGTTTTATAGGGAGAATGAACAGTGTAGCATACTCTTACGTAGCAGTAATGTTTCTGCTTGTTTCATTAATCTCTTTTACATCCACCATTGAAGAACTAGTTCAATTTAGGATCATTGTCGTCTTATCTGGAATAAATATTTTACTTGCCATGATGTTTGCATTTTTCTTAATTGACTTAAGAAGTCAGAAAACTAAGGAATTCCAAATGGGGCTTTTTGAAGCACTAAAAGACAAAATGTTTGTAAAATTTTTGAGTGTAATGTTTGTATGGTGGCTCACCATGAGTTTTGCTTGGAGTTTTTTCCCCATAGTTATGAATGATGTAGTACATGCCACCGCTTGGCAGATCGCATTACTTACATTCTCTGCAACAATTGTTCAGGCATACAGTTCTAATAAATGGGGAAATATAACAGATAAAATCGGTCCTAAAAAAGCTGCTGCAATTGGGCTGTCAACATTTATGTTTATACCATTAGGATTTGCCCTTGCAAAAGAATGGTGGCATTTGTTCTTCCCCCAACTAATTTCTGGATTCGGAATAGGTGGGGGATTTACCGCATTACAGGCATACTTACTTGATATTGCTGGAGAAGAAAAAGCGGGTTATTATTCTGGCACATACCAAATTTTATGGGGAATAATAACATTTTTTGGTTCTTTAAGTGGAGGAATAGTACTTCAATATTATAAAGCACAAGTAGGATTGATCCAAGCAGTCACTACATTGCTATTGATAATTGCCGGGTTAAGACTTTTGGCTAGCTTACTGTTTCTGAAGCTTCCAGATTCAAGAGAGAGAACATCAAACCCATTAAAATAATGGATTTTCAAATTTATTTGAAACTCTTTATTTCTTTAGATGCAACTTCAACAATTTCATCCCATCCAATACTAAATTGGTACAGATAATATTTGTCATGCAGTATTGGAATTCCAAACTCTATTTTTAATTCTTTAACATGGTGCTCAAATGTAGGAGAACTTATTTCTTTCTTGCTCCACCATTCAGAAATAATACTCATTTTCTTGTCTTCAGTACTATTTGTCCTGTAAATAATATTTGGATATGTATCAAAGGGAAAATTGGGGTTGTGTTGTTCTTTTTTATGAGAAAGTGTGGTCAAAAAAATTAACAACCTTCCTAATTCATTGTCTGGTACTCTTAGAACTCTTGCTTTTGTAAGTAGTGTTTCATGAACATGAATCTTTCTTTTGCTGGGAAATACTACATCATAAGTAGAATAAAGACCTATTGTATCTCCTTCACTACCATACAGGCGAGAATCTTTTCGATGCTCGATCTTAAGAGAAGATAGCAATTCTTCAGAATTCATAAGATAATAAAAACAAGAGGAGTTATAAAACTCTAGAAACATTCATTTCATTTTAAAAAATTGTTTCTTTGTCAGCTTGTTCTAAAGAATTCTGGAACATCGTTTTTTCTAGTTGATCTAGCTCTTTGCTTCTATTAGAAAGTAATTTGAGAGAAACAATTAAAATAATGATGTCTGCTAAAAGACCTAATAGTACAAGCGATGTGCCATCAAATAAGAACAAGAAGAAATTGAAAGAACCATGAATAAGTATTGAAAGCTTAATAAATCGAAAAGTAGATTGTTTTTCTCCCATTTTAGAATCAAAGAAATACCATTTTGCAAAGTAGTATCCTGAAAGACCACCAGCAATACTATGTAACGGCACTGACAATAATCCTCTCATTATTAATAATAACACAATATTAGACATATTATTTAGAGCATATAAGAAATTTTCAATGGCTGCAAATCCTAAAGCAGCTGCGACTCCATATACAATTCCATCTTTAGGTTCATCAAAATCAGGACTCTTAATTACATGGACTTTCATTGCCCAGAATTTCAAGAATTCCTCGGTCATTGCTGCAATAATAAACGCTTGATATAACGCAGCAGTAAATCGATTAGATAAAATTTGCAAATTAAAACCAATGTAGTAAAGAATAAGTTCAATAATAAAGGCTGGAAGAGCCACTAAAACACCAGTCAAAAATACTTTCAAAACCAGAAAACCAGGCTCTTTGTATGTATCTTTCTGATAAAAATAGAATAGTATTAAGATAGCGGGTAATGTAGCGCCCAAAGCAACAAAAAG
>JAMOVR010000365.1 GCA_027061945.1 Candidatus Heimdallarchaeota archaeon | reverse complement strand
GCCGGCTGGCGTGCCAGTTGGTAGTGAGCTGTGCTCGCGAAGGCTGGCAAGTCCTGGCTCGCCAGGACCATAGCGGCCGGGTGATACCCGCTCCCATCCCGAACGCGGAAATCGCGACGGCATTTTTCTATTTCGGAAAAAAAATGTCATTGAGTTTCTATGTTATTATAATAACGTTCTCCTTTATGGGCTATCTTTTTTTTCGCAATGGAATTCTTCCTTCATAAATAATACTTACTTAGAATTACTTTCCTGTAATTAATAGTTTAGGGTAGTTATAGGTTCTTTCCACAAAATTATGGGTTCGGGTTATGCCCTTTTTATTATGTTTTAATGCAACACAACAAAATAAAATATTAGGATGCTGGATTGCTTTTATTTATCCCTACCTGTCGAAAGAAATATTTCCACTGACAGACCTAAATTTGGTTTTTAGGAGGTGTTTCATCCATGTCTTTTGAAATATTTTCCAAAGTAGAATAGAACTTTTCTTCATTCAAAAATATTTTATTTGTCATTCCTGATTGCTCTTTTATAACTAATTGTTTTGCTTGGAGCTTTGAAATCGTTCTTGATACTGTAGCTTTAGATAAAGACAAGGCATCTGCTATTTTTTGTTGTGAAATCCCCTTGTTTTCTAGTAGATATGCTAATAACATTTTTTCGTTTTTATCGAAATAATTTGTTTTTGCTAATGTTAGAGCGATATTATTTACGTCAGTTACTTTATTCTGTTCAACAGTTTTAGATGTTCTAAAACATTGTTTTATTTGTATAGGACTTAAGAAAAGAGAAAATGGTTTATACCGAACTATTTGGTTGTATATTTTTCTAACAAAAACAGGCGGTTTAAACACGATAAATGCAACTATGAATGTTATGACCGCAATAATCATTATGGTTATTATTTGTGCTTTTGAGAATAAAGCCGAAGAGGCAGGTTCTGGTAATAAAAGCATGGTAAGAATTACTGGTTGAGAATTAGGGATTTTAGAAAGAAAAATTATTTGTGCCGTTGTATCTTTTTCAGGGAGTTTCACCGTAACCTTGATTAGAACTGATTGATAAGGGTTAAGAGTTACTGGAGATTCTATTTGAGTACTATTTTCCGTAGTTATTATGGAAACTATTTGTGGTAAGGGATAATTACTGGTAAGATTTACATTAAAAGAAACCAAAGATCCCTCTATTCCCTTAATAAGGATAGTCTGTGGAGAAATTTCAATGGTTGTGAACTTATTGTTTGGATTATATAATGTATCAATATAAACAGAGATCTCTTTTTCTTGTAAGAATATCCATGTTATTCGTGTTATTTTACCCATAACGTCCTGATTTAATGGTTGTGGACTTAAAACCGTTATTGAGAGTGAAGGATCAATCCAGGCTATAACTCTTGAAGTTGTAGGTGTACTTTCTGGATGAATTGAGAAATCCATAACTTGATGCTCATTATTAATTAAAGTATCAACAACATAAGAAATATCTACGTAGATATTTGCTCCCGGAGTCAATAATGACTTAGGAAAATATATAATAAAAGAAGTATGGGTCTGATTATATGTTTGATTAAAAAGTAAGGGTTCACCATCTCTAATCTGGACGTTAGTATCATTAATTTTCCCTTTAAGAGTAAATTTAAACGTATTTTCCTGAGCAGACGTAGGGATCAAAGTCAAAGAGATTTGTACTGCAGTTAGATTAACATGAATATTTAGTGAGATATCCATTTCAGTTAGTATTAGAGACTGAGATGGCAATTGAGCACTTGTGGATGTGATTAAAGGCAGGAATGGTATTAATATAACGAGAAAAAAAAGAGCAAATATAAAAATAGATTTAGTTTTTTTCCACTCTCCTTTTTTCCCATTATTTGTGGTTTTACGCGTTGTAGGAACCATATTGTAATGATCGCGTTGTCTGGCCATGGGGCGTCACGAGGGTGCGTTTCTATGGTCATAGTAGATATCAACCCTCATAATAGTTTCCATTTAGAAGACCTTGTTTAACTATTTTCTTGTATTATTAATAACTACGTAATAACCATACTATCAATCCAAAGTATAATAAATGACTCACCTTGTTCTTTATAGTAATAATAATAACATAGTAAGTAATAGAGAAAATAATAATTCGCATAGTTTTATTGATCAATATCTGCTTTTGCGGGGGACTTCCTGTTTCATAAAGAATACTTGCCCTGAGACCTCTTCCTTTCTTGTAATAAATGGTTCGGAGTTGGGGTTTTAGCTTCACATTAGCTACGGGCCGTCCTAACCTTGTATTGAGAATGTTTAAAGAAGTGTTGTAGTCTCTGTCTGCTCCCATCCGTAAAAACCATCAACAAACATTCTGTCGCCTAACTTTACCTACGTGAAATTTCCTTCCGCAAGTGATGAGATGAAAGCCGACAATCATTTATTTTTATAAATAGTTAGTTAATATTTTTCATTCATATATATTCTGTAAAAACAAATTTTTATGAAAATAAAAAATATTAATAGAAAGAATTTGCGTTTTACTTTAGCTCAGTCGTTATTTTTCCCCTTACTTTCCTCGCCTCGCATTGTTTATCTCTCCCAACAACCGGTTATTAGAGCCTTCTGTTTATCTCTAATTGTTCCTCTAATCATCTTTCCGCCTCTTTATTCGGATAGCCTGAACTTGTAGCTCCTAATCATTTTTCTGTCCTTTCTTTTCTGTTTTGTTTTCTCATTGACTTCAAACATAGTTTTTCAACACATTAAGTAAGAGTTACTTATAGAGTTACTTATGAGACCATCAATTTCTGGGATAATCACTTTTTTCCTGCCTTTTTCACTGCAAAGATTATGTAGCAATATAAATGAATCATACTGAATTGAACGGTAGCTTTTCTAAGTATAATTCGCCTTTGTATCGTATTTCATAGTTATCAATAACTCAAACAAACTATATATCGTGATATATAGAGAATTATTTTAATTGAGAGCTAACCTACTGTTATACATGAGCAAAGTAATAATTCGAAAGCCTTCAAAAGAAGAGCTGGAAAAACTTGGCATAGATTCTTGGGGTATCTGGGAAAAAGAACCTAGTACTTTTGACTGGGAATATGATTTTACTGAAACATTTTATGTCTTTGAAGGAAAAGCTACTGTAAAACTAGAAAATGGAGAAGAAGTTTCTTTTAGTGCTGGAGACTTAGTAACATTCCCAAAAGGAATAAAATGTACTTGGACAGTACATGAGAGAATTAAAAAAGCATACACTTTTGGAGAATAAAATATTTTAATTAAATTTCTAAGCAGAGGGTTTTCACGTTATTTAGAAGAATATGATGTTAATATTGTTTTTAGGTTAATACATACTTTTTGGGACTTTATTAATAATATCTTTTTTATATAACAACAATACACACTGAGAACTTGTTAGTAATAATGCATGCTTTCTTGAACTTAAAAATGTACGAATCGAACGCCCTCCTTATTTATAATTGCTGGAGAAAAAAATGGTAACTACTATTGAAAGAATGAGACATATGGATCAAAGGATCAGCAATAATGAAACGACATGTTTAGTTTGGGCAGTCCATCTTTTTTAGAAAAACAATAATAATACGCAAAAACGATAAACAAATTCTATTCCTACAAATATTAGGAACATAGAACGTAAAAATAATTTCACTTAAGAACCAAAATATTCAAAATTAATTTTTGGGGGTTTTTTAGTTATATATCCATGACCTTTTAGATGCTGCCCACCACAAAGAAGTACCATTCCTTCCGGAAAAATCGCGATTCTACTATTATCATGGGGAATTATAGTATCTATATCAACTACCTTATGATTAATAAAAATGTCACCTATTCTTTCTGGATCAATACCTATTCTTCTTATTAACTGGCCCATTGTCTCCCCAGGAATAAATTCTACTTCTATTTTTGAATCTGCAGTAGCTGATGAATCTTTGGCTAATTTCCTAAATTTCCCATAGAGATGAATATCTAACATTTTTCACAATTAAATAGATGGTTAACATTAATTAATTTTTATTTGCTTTTTTAATAATTGTTAACATACCACATTATAATTATATTTTATAATTATTAATAGAAATAATTGACCTTGAGATCTTTTTTTCTTGATCGACGAGAAGTTCACTTCCTTCCTAAAAGGTGGGGCGGGCTGAGAATCGATACTAATGCGGTTTGTTTTTTATAGAAGGATTGACTAAGGCATATTTGCAAGGCTGGAACAACTCATCTTGTGGTGTTATGAGGCATTTCAATAAATTCCACTTCTAATTAGATTGTTCCCTTGCAATGAAAAAAGTGGTTTCGGGAAAAGCTTTTGATGACGCGAAGATAATTGTAAATAGAGAATTAATTAACGTTGTATGGGTTCTTCCTTACGTGGCCGTTAGTGGACTGTTAGGTATTTTAAGATTTTTCTCATTCAACTCTATGCGGTATACAGCGCTTGGATAGGGCTTCATCAGTCTCATATCCCCCTCTGAATTCATCGAAAAGCAAGTCATAGACCGTAGTCCCAGTTATGGGGAACTCGTCTCTGCCTAAAAGATGATTAGTGCTGACCAGTTTGTTTCCTCTTTTAAAAACATTGTAGCAACTGACGAATTGCCTGTTGAAAACACAATGTTTTTCACCCGTAACTTTATTTCCTGTCCCTCTTG
>JAMOVR010000364.1 GCA_027061945.1 Candidatus Heimdallarchaeota archaeon | reverse complement strand
AAGAAAAAAAGAACAGATAAAAAACAAAAAATAATTATTAGTTTAAATAAAATAAAGATCATCAAAGATTTCTCTTAATCCGTAGTTGTTAATTCCATTAAACAATACATATCTTTCTTCTTGGTAGCAGGATATCTATTTGAAAATTTGAATTCTTTACCAAGTATTTCTTTTAAGGTACCTTCCCATATTCCCATAACAAAATCACAAATTTGAACGTTACTAGGTTGACATCTTTCTCCTGGTTTTAAGAAACAGAAAGCTCTTGCTTTAATATCACGGATTATTGTTGTACTGGGTGCATCAGTGATTTCTTCTACCAGTAATTGATTAGGATCATCTCCAAGGACTCCTTTTACGCCTTTACCGAATAATACTCCAATCTCCCTTCCTCTCTCTAGAGTAGGTAAGTTTTCAGCAAATGTCTTTTCAACTAAAAATTTTGTTAGAGCCAAAACCATTGTTCTGTTGTCTATGGAACCAAGAGCCTCTAAGGGATTACTTTCGTATTTTGTTCTCGAAAATTCAAGCATTACTTCAGCTAAAATTTTCAACAGTGTCTCGACTCCTAATGAACGTTTGAAAATTGGAGTGACAAATTGTTCAGGGTCAATAGAATCCAAATATTTTTGTAATTCTCCTTCGGAAACAGAAACCATTGAGATCTCAGAGTTTTTGGCTGGGGCAGATACTTTTTCCTGAGGCGCTTTTTGTTGAGGTGTAGTTTTACTTGTAGATGTCGAAGTGCCTAAGACATCTGCAGTTGTTGGTGTCATTTTAACTGACCAAACTGCTCCTTGGAGCTCATCAAAGTCAGTTTGCACTTTTATTTCTTTGGAGAAGATATAATAACCAATACCCGTAAATATTGCAGAAATCAACAAACTAATTGTTTCTTCTGGGTAATTTTCTTCTACTATGAAACGATTATTTCCAAGTATTGCTCTTGCCTCATTAGCCGAAACAACCCGGATCTCACTATTCTTCCATCCAAGAGTCAGAAGAAATGTTTGGATCTGTTCATTAATATTTACGGTTATATCCGGCTTGAAATATTCTCTAAAGTTTCTTGCAACTACTACTATGAAGCGATTTTTTGCTTCAGTCCCCTCTTGAACAGCTTCCTGAGCAATACCCAATAAAGTGTTTATTAAAGTCCTAATTATTTGACTTGATTGTGCTTTTTCGCTACCGTATCTAGTCCAGATCGACCTAAATGTCGACAATAAACCACCGCCTCTAAGAACAGATACAATTTGTAATTGATAAATTTGCTGATCTTTATTAAATTGATGTATAAATCGCTTGAAATAAAAAATTTGTTGGTTTATTTTTAAATCATTATTTTAAGATACAAATAAAATAAATAGAAAACTTTCTTTTTTGTTTTTTTACCCATAGAGAAGAAATTAAGTAAAAGCTGAATATGTATGATAAATTTTACCGAGATCAGTAAAACAAGAAATTAAAATTCTTTTTTCGTGTTTTGTAAGGTGAATATTTTTAATCAGTGTCTTTTTTCATATAAAATATAGGAAAAAATCGAAAAAATATTTTTAATGCAGTTAAACGATGAAATATTTGGGGTAGTTTGTCTAGTAAAAAACCGTTTCTAGTAGAAACATTAAGGCAAATCTATAAAATGCTTTAATATAGAATAAAAAGTAGAGAGGCGAGTAATGGTTGTTATCACAACGCAAATTCCAACCGATATTAGAAAACCTGTTACAATATAACGGCGTAAAGTCCGTGGTAATTGCAAATGAAGAAGGATTTCCTTTGGCCTTTCAGTCTAAAGATTCTAGTTTTTCTTCTGAGGAGGCAGAAGTTATTGCCGCAGTATTTGCTTCTCTTGTTGGTAAAGCAAGAAATGCAACAAAACAAATTGATCATGGGGAACTAAATTTCTTTACTCTTGATTTGACTACTGGAGAAATACTTGTCGCGTTAGAACAAGACTATATAGTTATTGCTCTTAGAGAGCGCCCTAATAAGACTCCACGCTCAATAACTTAACCAAACTAGTCCCTAAGAAAAGGATTATTTATTCATTATTTTAATAAAAAATTGTTTAGGAGTAGAATAAGATGCGAAAAGACACTAAGGGTCGAATTCACTTTAAAGTAGTATTCGTAGGCCCATCATTGTCCGGCAAGACCACCCTACTTAGATATTTACATGACCAAGTACAAGGACTTTTAAAGGGCAGTCTTACTTCCGTAGAAGACCCAAGCGGAAGAACTATTTATTTTGACTTTGTTCCCTTCAGTGCTACAGGCAAAGTATTGCTGGACGTTTATACTGTTGCTGGTCAAAGAAGACATCGAGATCAAAGAAAATTAATTTTAAAAGGAGTAGACGGCCTTCTTTTTGTTGCAGACTCAAATCCAGAGATGAGAGAGGACAACATAGAATCTGCAGAGGAATTAAAATTATTTTTTGGAGACAAATTAGGAACAGATATCCCTCTAATTATCGTACTCAATAAAAGAGATCTGCCTAATGCAATGAATCGTGATGATATGATTAAAGACTTAGGTTTTCCCCCAGGAACACCAGTATTTGAGACTATCGCTACTGAAGGCGTAGGCGTTAAAAGAGCATTCCAAAGCCTCTCTCGAGAAATCATTTTGAAAAAACTATATGCGCCAAGTAATGAAGCAAAATCCTCTACAACTTAGGAAAAAATAAAAACAAACGTAATATGTTTTATAGTTTTCCCCTTATTTTCCTTTTCACACCACGGAAACAGTTAAAATTGAAGATAAATTATATAGTGATAGATAACAAAAGTATTTGCGAGGGCAGATAACGTTGTTTGACATCAGTTTTGAATCAAAACAAACAGAGTTGAAAAATATCCTAAAAGAACTCGAGATGAACATTAGAGAGATCGAAGCAGCTGCCGTAGTCAGTATCGAGGGATTACCGATTGCCGCATCCTTACCGGATGATATTGAGGAAACAATGCTCGCAGCAATGACTGCTTCTATGCTAAGCTTAGGGGAAAGAGTTTCTCAAGAACTTAAAAGAGGCAATTTAGAAAAAATCTTCGTGGAAGGTTCAAACGGCTTTGTAATTTCCACAGCCGCAGGACCTAATGCCGTTTTAGCGGTATCTGCCCGTAAAGATGCCAAATTAGGTCTAATTTTCTTAGACATGCAACAAGCTGCCCAAAAAATTGCCCAATTACTTTCTTGAGAAAAAAATTATTACTAACAGATTTTCTGGTTTTATCTTAATTCCTTTTATTATATCTAAATTATTTTCCAAAACCAGTTTACCCCATCGGTATAGCTTTTAAATTTACTTTGTAATCGGATATTAGTGAAAGAACAAATACAATCAATCGTATCGCAGTTATATGATTCTTTTCGTAGAAAAGACATTGTGAGGGAGGAACTCATAAGGTATAATCGAGAATTGACTAGAGCCAGTGGATTAGCAATCCAAAATTTTGTTAGTAACAATCCAGAAAAAGCCAAAGAATATTTAGAAAATGCTTTGAGTTACTTGACAAAAATAAGAAACATCATTGAGCAGTATAGAGAATTTGAAGGATGGGGTGGTATATCTTCAGGAATAGAAGAATATTGTGAAGCAAAAATTTTAGAAGCAATTATTAAAGAAAAAAATATTCCAACTCCTGAAGAGCTAGGGGTAGCAGAAGAATTGTATATTTTAGGAATGGCAGATGTCCCAGGGGAATTAAAACGAATTCTATTGATAAAATTGATGGATGACGATTTAGAATATTCAAGACATTTAGTAGAACTCATAAGAACATTTTATACCTCATTGGTTGGGATAGATTTTTCAAAAGGGCAAATCAGTTCCTTACGTAAAAAGATAGATCGAGTTCGTTACGTTATGGAGCAAGCTGAAAGAGATTTGGCCACTAGTTACGTGTCTATAAAATTAAGAAAAGCAATTGAGAAACAAGATTAAATGGTGTTAAACTTGGCTACAATCACGGGAAAAGTAACCACAGGTCTTGGAAGAGGCAGAAAGTTTTGTTCAATGCCACCCTATAGAAATGCATTTAGAGATTTAATGGGCATAGAGGTATTTCCTGGAACTCTTAATATACATCTAGAAAAACAAGCCGCAAAAGCGGTATGGTCATATATGAAAAGAGAGGCTATATTGGTACCAGAATTTAAATGGAAAGGAAAAGAATACGGAGCAGTACAACTAGCGCATGTTGATATAAATGGCGTTCCTTCTGCAATTGTTGCACCATTAAAAACATCACATACCCAACAAATAGTTGAAATAATTTCTTCTCAAAAGCTTCGTGATTCTCTTGGATTAAGAGACGGAGACGAAGTTAAGCTTGAGTTCCCAGGGAGAATTACTATTTTACAAGCCCCTGAAATACGTTGCATTATAATTGAAGCTTTGAGGGCTAAATTCGCAAATGAACCATTTACCGACGAAAATGTTTCTTGCATGACACGTAAAAGAACACAAGTATTAATACAAAAACTACTGGCATTTGGCGCCCTCGTCCCAAAGGATGAGGGATATTGTATAACACCCCTCGGACGTTCACTTATAAAAGTAGTTTTAACAGGGGGGGTTTATGATCTTTTACATGTGGGTCATTTAGTTACTTTGAAAGAAGCTAAAAAACTGGGTGATTTTTTATTTGTAATAGTAGCAAGAGATAAAACAGTTGAAAAACTCAAGCATAGAAAACCCATAAATAATGAAAAAGACCGCATGAAACTACTTTCTAATTTGAAACCTGTTGACACTGCGATTCTCGGTCAAGAAAAAAACTATCTGGATACTGCATTAAAACATAGACCAGACATAATTGCTTTGGGTCATGATCAAAGTATGGACGAAAATGCGATAAAAGAGTTTTTTGAGGAAAAAGGATATCCACACGTAAGTGTTGTTAGATTAAAAGCAAAAATTGAAGGAAAATCAACTACAAATTTAATTAAAGAGGCCCAATCTAGACTTGCATTCAAATAAAATAAAAAAGACCTCAATTAAAGATTATTCTTTTCTCCTTTTATTAACCGAACTTCTTTTTTCTATTTCACATAAAATGTTTAGTGGTGGAGATAATGGATAAGTCTCAAGAAGAAGTGAAAGCAGAAATTTTGTCTATGGGTAATGAATTACTTATCGGAAGAACTGTTAATACTAACGCAACATGGATATGTCAACAATTAGCCAAAAGAGGCGTTTCTGTTGTAAGAGTAACTATGTTCAGAGATGTAGAAGAAGAAGCAGTTGAAGTTATAAAAGAAGTACTAAAAAGAAAACCGAGATACGTATTTATAACAGGAGGATTAGGTCCAACATTTGACGATATACAACTATTATGTGTTGCTAAGGCAACTGGAAAAACATTAGTGAAGAATCAAGAAGCATTGAAACTAGTCAAAAATTTTTATGAGAAACTAGGATATAAAATGAATGAAGCTCGAGAAAAAATGGCGTTTTTACCAGAAGGCGCAGAAGTAATCCCTAATCCCGTAGGGGCGGCCCCTGGGAGTAAACTAGAAATTAATGGTACGATTATTTTCTCGCTTCCTGGTGTTCCTTCTGAAATGAAAGCTATGATGAAAGAGACAATCCTGCCAGAAATCGAGAAAGAAATGAAAGAAAGAGGATTAGAATTAGTAGTCTTTGCCTTTTATGTTTGGAATATTCCTGAGTCAGAAATAAGTTCCTTAGTCTCTCATTTGGTTAAGCAATATCCTCAGATTAACTTTAAAACCCATCCAAAAGGTCACGAAGGAAAACCAAAAATTGACTTCCAGATTTATGGTTTTACTGATGATCCAATGAAACTCATGGAATTAATGAAAGAAATAAAAATGCAGGTCGAGGCTACGTTTCCAGACGCTAAGACTGGTGTTATTAGAAGAGCAGACGCCGAAGAACCAATGAAATAACGAGGATACATTTGTCCTTTACTAGTATCACAACATGGATAAATGTTTTTTCTAAGAAAAACAACAATGGTAAAATTTGGATTCATACTTGGCCCAGCTGGAAGTGGGAAAAGCCTAATGACTGCTGCACTTCACCATTGGATGGAGTTAGTAGAACTTGACGTTGCTACACTTAACCTTGATCCTGGTGTAAAAGTATTGCCATATGCCCCAGACATTGATGTAAGAGAATACATTGATATTGAAAAGATAATCGATAAATACATGTTAGGGCCTAACGGAGCATTAATGGCAGCAATGGATCATGTGCTGACGGTAATAGACAAAATAATTGATGATATAGAAGCATTAGGGCCTGAGTATGTATTAGTTGATACCCCAGGGCAAATGGAGATCTTCGCCTATAGGCAAAGTGGGCCAGTAATCCAAAAACTATTATTAGGCAATGATAATTTGGGAGGAGGATTATTTCTAATAGATCCAACACTCGCAACAACACCTAGCAGTTTTGTAAGTATATTACTATTAGCACTCAGCGTTTCTTACCGATTAGACTTACCCCAAGCATTACTTATTACAAAAGGCGACTTGGTAGAAGCGGAATTCAGAAAAAAAATAGTTGCATGGAGTGAAGACCCTGAAGCATTATATTTAGCATTACTTAATGAGCCTCACCAATTAGAAGCAGAGTTGGGCAGAGAAATTACCCAAGTACTTGCAAATCATGGCTTTATTGGCGAATTTCCATTAGTGAGCGCTGAGACAAACGAGAATATGGATGTTGCTTTCGGAATATTACAAAGAATGTGGGGTGATGATCATCAAGTATTTGGGTGATAATAAAATGGAGGTTGACGACGAAATAATTGACTTAGAAGACTTAAAATTAAAAATGCAACATTTAAGAGAAATCAGGGATGAATTATATTCTAAAAGCATGACTATAGCTAAACAAGTAGAAAAAGAGCAACAAAAATTAATGCAGAAAATACAATTATTAGAAAAACTACAAAAAAAGGTCGTTGAAATAAATGAAGAATTAACAGAAAAACAGATGTACTATCAACAATTGAAAGAAAAATATGAGTTCGATCCATTAAAAGAATACGATAAAATCCGGATTTCAGTTATTGCTAAAAGAAAAATCTTGAAATTAGAAACTCAAATAAAAAAATTAGAATGGGAATATGAAACAAGACAGTTAAGCTTACAGGAAGAACGAGAACTGATCAATAGATTGAATGAATTATATGACAGTCTTGCTAAGTTAAAGTCGTCCAGCGAGACCGTAGACATGTTACTTAAAAAAACAAAGGAGATAGAAGAACTAAAAAAAGAGATTAATAAAAAAGTCGAAATCGCCCTTAAACTAGTTAATCAGACGTCTAAGCTTTTAGAAGAGCTTAATCAGATAAAAGCAAAAATTGTGGGCTTAAGCAGGTCAGAAAGAGAGTACCGTAGACAGTCAGAGTTGGCACATGAAGAATACATGTCTTTATATGACTTGTACGAGCAATTTAAGAAAAAAATTGACGAGCTTCCAGAAGATATTCCTCTTGAAAAAAGAATTGAGAAAGAAAACCAATTGAAAGAAGAACTTACAAAAGCATTTGAGAATTACAAGACGGGAAAAGGACTTACTGTTGATGAATTTCTATTATTAACACAAGAAGGAATTCTATAACTAAAAAAATAAATTTGCCCCTTTTTCGTGTAAAAATTTTTATTAATTTAATTGTCTTACTTCAAAGATCAAAAGCCTCGATATCTTCTAAGGAATCATATGTTTTTCTTACCGCGAGATGCACTTGTTGCTCTGTCTTTGCGCCAGTGCATACAAAATTACCGCTTTGGAACAATAAAAGCACTGTTTTAGGTTCAGCCAACCTATAAATTAGACCTGGAAATTGTTCAGGTTCATACATTGAGTTGTCAAGCCACATTGCAGCCAATTCCAGATTAATAGTTCTATTGTTAAAGTTTCCACTGGCAACGATATTTTGTATTGTAACTTCTGCTTCCTCATTGATTTCAGTGCCGGTCTCTTTTAAAATCGAAATGATTTCATTTAATGCTTCATGAACCATATTAGTGCTTTTTGCACCGGTTATTACTAGTTTTCCACTTGAGAATACCAGTGTTGAGATCCTTCTTTGAGTTAGTTTCATTATGAGACCAGGGAACTTTTCGGGATCATATGAAACTTCTAAGTCGTCTTCGTCGATTAGGTGTTGAAATACATCTGTTAAGTTTATTGTTGTAAACAAGTTCACGCTTGCTACGACGTTTTGGATCACAATCTGGAAATCCAGCCCGTCTCGTTTGTTTATTTCCTCAGGAGTAAGTTCTTGTTCATCTGGCATTAAGTATGAAAAAAAATTGGCACTATATAAATGTCATTCATTAAGTAATAAATCACGAATTAAAAATAGTGCTTTTAAATAGCTTAAATACATCGTTGTACATTTCATATTATTTTAGTTAATTCTAAGAAAAAAGTTTGTAAGAAAAAGTAATAATTGTTAGGCAAAAAATTATAAAATTGAGAGGAAGGTGAAGCGAAACGGGTGTAACACCGCACAAAGAGGCCTTATTAGATTATGAATTGTGCAAGCTCTTGGGCAACTTTACTTCCGAACTCTACTAATTGTGGAGTCAGGAAGAGTGCACCGAAGAACAGAGCGATGTTTCCGATAGTCAAAGCGAAGAGTAAGATAAAGAACCTTGGATAAGTCTTTGTTTCGGTGTTCGCTTCACTAGGTTCTTGGAAGTACATTACATAGATAATGCGAGCATAATAAAATACCGAAACTGCGCTCATCATGATTGCTATGATTGCTAGATATGTGTCTCCAGAGAGTACTGCAGAATAGAATAAGAAGAATTTTCCAAAGAACCCTGCAAATGGTGGAATTCCTGCTAGCGACAAAAGCGCGATAGTCATGAAAAATGTGGTTAATGGATCTCTTTTGCTCAGCCCTTTGAAGTGCTCTAAAGTGTCACCACCCGTTTGATAAACAACTATTAATACAACAGTAAAAGCTGTTCCTTTCATGAATATATTTGCCATTAAATGATACAAAGCACCTATTGTTGCCATTTCAGTTGCTCCATGTGCATAAGAGACTAATGCAATTAAAATATAGCCAACATGTGCAATGCTTGAATAAGCCAAGATCCTTGTTACACTAACTTGAGGTAAAGCTGCTAGATTACCAACTATCATTGTTAATATTGCTAAGACTGCCCAAACAGGTGCCCACCCGCTTTTTATTGTTATGAGGGAGAGGAGAAAGATTTTAAATACAAAAGCAAAACCACCTGCTTTGCTTCCAATTGCTAAGAAGTTGGTAACTGAAAGACTTGATCCTTTGTATACATCAGGTACCCATACATGGAATGGTACTGCTGCAATTTTAAAACCAACACCAACCACTAATAATGCCATAACGAAAAGACCATAGGCATTTGGTTTAGTGGTACCTATTACATTGAGCACATTAACAGCTGATGTTAATTGTAAAGAATGTGTTGCTCCATAGAACAAACTAATACCAAATAGCAAGATACCTGATGCTAACGCACCAAGCAGGAAATATTTAATTGATGCTTCTGCAGCAGCTCGAGATTTTTTCTTAAATCCAATCATTGCATATGTCGAAATACTTAGTACTTCAAATCCGACATATAGTGGAATGAAGTTCATTGCTCCTGCAATAATTAGTATTCCAGCGGTAGCTATTAGGAGTAAAGCATAAAATACTCCCAATGATAGTTCTAACTCCATGTCTTTCCATGCAGAAAGTACAATTACAAAAGCCGCAGTTATTGCCAACAAGGAGAAATAAGCATAGAATTCTCCAAAGTAGAATAACGGCGGATTACCTGGAAAAGAGCTTGGATCTTTTGGTCTAATAAACACCATATATCCAGCAACAATAAGTGTAATTATTGAAATGCTGGGCATGATGTGTTTGTGAACAGGTTTTTTACCGATTGTCCAATCCAAAATGAGCAGTATGACTGCCCCGAATAATAACGTATATACTGGAAGGAATGACTGAATTACGATTTGAAATTCTGACATCGTTTTTTTACCTCCTGTGCGGTGTTAATTTTTAATGGTAATCATGATGGAATAATGAAATGCCCTTGCAACCCATGAGGATAGCATTATTTTTTTATTCCTTACGTTTTTTTCTGTGTTTTCGAAATATAATTTTGGTCGCAAGGGCAATTCCTCCATTTTATTTTTTCTTATTTTTTTATTATGCTGGTGGGATAATTATAGAGACAAATTGGTCTGTTATTTTAAGTACTATGAATGGTAAGAGTCCAAGTAATAGTATAAAGAAGGAAAGAACCCATAATGGGAAGATTTCGTAGAAATGTGGTTTGTGTTCGACTTTGATGTGTTCTGGTTCGCCAAATACGATTCTTTGTAACATCCATAAGTAATAACCAGCAACGACGATTACAGACATTACTGCAACGACTGTGATCCAGAAGTAAGTATGACCATAGCCAAACATGTCTGATTTAAATAGGCCTGCGAAAGTAAGAAATTCTGCCACGAAGCCAGCGAGTGAGGGAAGACCTGCACTTGCTAAGGCACTAAATACTAGTAAAGTACTTGTAATTGGCAGTTTCTTCCATAGACCTTTTAAGATTGTCATGTCTCTGGTTCCAGCATTGTGTTGAATTACTCCACTAATCAAGAAGAGAGTTGGGCTTATTACTCCATGAGCAATCATCATGAAGATTGCACCGTTGATTCCTTCGGCAGTATATGAAGCAATTCCTAGTGAAACAATACCCATGTGTCCGATAGAAGAGTAAGCGATTAGTCTTTTCATGTCTTTCTGACTTAATGCAACAAATGCAGTATAGGCCATTGAGACCATTCCAAGTAAGGCCAATACTAACCTTACATTGCTTGATGGGTCCGTGAATACTTGTTTAGGAAGCATCCACACACCAAGTCTAATTAGGCCATATCCACCCATTTTAAGCAATAACCCAGCTAAAACTGATGAACCGGGGCTAGGAGCTTCTACGTGTGCATCTGGTAGCCATGTGTGAACAGGGACTTGTGGAAACTTTGTAATGAATCCTACTGCCATTAGATAGAAAGCAAGAATGAGCTTACTTAATTCAGCATAGTTTGCAAGGTTAGTTTTAAGTTCAGGCATGTAGAACGTATAATTTCCTGCTTTAAATACTATGAAAATACCAATTAGCATGAATAATGATGCTAAGTGGGTGTAAATAAAGAATTTAAAGGCGGAATATCTTCTTCTTGGTCCTCCCCAGTAAGCAATTATAAAGAACATTGGGACAAGAACTATTTCCCATGCGATGTAGAATAAGAATAAATCTAATGCAATGAAAGTGCCCATTACTCCTGCCATTAATAATAACATTAGGGAGTAATATAAGGGCTCTCTTTCATGAATGTAATAAGAGCTAATGATGCTTACTAGGAATATAAGCGTGGTTAGTACGACTAGTGGAAGTGAAAGTCCGTCTACACCTAAAGCATAATAGATCTTTAGGTTGCCAACCACGATCCAGTCTATTTTTTCATGGAATACAAATCCATCAGCTACAGCGATTAGGTCGCTGTATTTATCTCGAGCCACATATAAGTACCACAACACTAGTGAATAGATAAATTCCAATGCGGATACAATTGTGGCAAATACTTTTGCCCTTCCAGGTCCATTTTTAGATAGTAAGTATGTAATTGGACTTGCAATCAGTGGAACCCAAAGGAGTATTGATAGAAAACCATAAAATGCCATTTCGCTTCACCTTTCCTTTTCATTCGTTTCATGTTTATTTTATAAAGATTAGGAAGTTTACGTAGCCCAAGAATATTACTAGGGCTGCAGCAAATATTGAGGCGTAGTTTGATACAATGCCTGTCTGTAGTTTTCTGAATGCTCTACCTAAGGTGAGAGCAATCATCCAAACACCGTTAACAATTCCATCGATAATGCCTTGGTCAAATACGTCGCTGATTTTTGCTAAGCCTAGTGAGCCTTTTACGATCCAAGTGTCTATAATAGTACGATCTATGATTTTTATGTCGATGTCTTGTAGTAGCCTTGAAACAATCATTGCAGGCACGTTAGCAATCCAGTAGAGGACTTTGTCAATGTAGTATCTCTGTGCAATGAATTCTCTGATTGGTATAATGACTTTGTTTTGGTTTAGTGAGGCTAAGATATTATAGTTGTAATAGTATAGGTAAATTCCAGTGCCAATACCTAATAGCACTACAATAGCACTGAGAATTGGGAGAGTCAGTGCAACTTCGTGAGCATGAACTCCAGGTTCTAACCATTCCATTAGCCATTCTTCAAACTTGAATATTGGTGTGGGAATGAAAGTCAAGCTTTCAAGTATCACCAATGCGGCCATTATTAAAGGTGGAATAGTTAGGAAGAAACCACCATCATGAGCATGTTCTACTCTTTCAATGTTTTCAGGAGTAGGTTCTCTGAAGAACACAACAATTATGAATCTTGTAGTGTATAACGCCGTTATAAATGCAGTTACTACTCCTAATGTAAACAAGATCTTATTTCCGGGAACATCACTATAATAAACAGTGGCTAAGACTGCATCTTTTGACCAGAAACCGCTTATTCCTGGGAAACCAGACAAACCAATTGCACCAATTAACATAGCAGTAAATGTTTTTGGTATTTTCTTGCGTAGATTTCCCATTTCCCAGATGTTATTAGTATGTACTACATGAATTACTGCACCAGCAGTTAAGAAGAGAAGTGCTTTAAATGTAGCATGGCTTAATAAATGATACATTGCCGCAGTTTTACTTCCAGCTCCTAAAGCTAGTACCATGTAAGAGATTTGTGATACTGTAGAATAAGCAAGTATCCTTTTAATTTCATTTTCGACTAGTGCTTGAAGGCCAGCTAATAATGCAGTGATTGCAGCTACCCATGCGACTACTGCAAGTGCCCAATTGTCTCCTGCAAAATTGTATTCTCCCTCATGTGCTTGCCAGTAGAGGAAGAATACTCTCGCGACCATATAGACACCGGCTTTTACCATTGTTGATGAGTGTAGAATTGCTGAGACAGGTGTTGGGCCTTCCATTGCATCAGCAAGCCACGTGTATAATGGGAACTGAGCGGACTTTCCGATTACTCCTCCAAAGATCAAGACTGAAATTAAAGCTGTTTGTAATGGAGTTAAATTATGAATTTTGTCGGGTAATTCCATGAAGTTAAGTGTGCCTGTTAATTTGTATAAGATAAGAAATCCTGATAGTAAAGCTACGTCTCCTACTTTATTATACAAGAATGCTTTTTTAGCTGCATGAGCGGCAGATGGTTTAAAGATCCAAAAGCCAATGAGTAAATATGAAGACAAACCTACAAGTTCCCAGAATATAAATAATTCGAAGAAACTTGAGCTGAATACTAAGGAAAGCATTATTCCTGTGAAGAAATTAAAAGTTGCGAAGAATCTCGGGTAACCTTTGTCTCCATGCATGTACTCTCTTGCATACATATGAATAAGTAGCGCTAATGTGGTTACGATTAGTCCCATATATACGCTTAGAGCATCAACTAGTAAACCTACTTGTATATTTTGTGTAACGGGGAAACCGAAGAAATCATAAGATGTGGTAAGGAATGCTCCATGATGTTCTGTAGTAAAGAACTTTATTGCGAGGAGGAGCATAAATACCCAGCTAGCGAAGATTGAGAGAATGCCAATTGTTGAGACAAAGTTCTCGAGAGGCGTATATTTTAATCCATGTTCTTCATGTTCTTCATGATTGTTTTCTTCTGTTTCTTCGTGGCCGTGTGTTTTAGCATAGTGAATAAATGCAAAGATTGTTAATATTAACGAACCAATGAATGGAGAAGTAACGACTCCTAATGCATAATATATTATTTCGCTTTCCATTTTTTACACCTCTCTTAATGTGAACAAATGTTTTACATTGATTTCGCCGAAATTTCTAAAGACATTAATGAATATTGCCAAGCCAATCGCTGCTTCTCCTGCGGCCACCGCAATAATGAATAATGCGAAGACCCATCCGGAAATATCGGCATTAGGGTTATAACTAGCGAACGTTACGAAATTTATGTTAGCTGCATTAATAATTAATTCAATTGCAATAAGTATTCTAACAGCGTTTTTCTGAGTAATAACGCCGAATACTCCTAAACTGAATAGTGCTGAGCTTAGTATTAGTGGGTATTCTATAGGTATTGCTGTCATTTTAGAGCTCCTCCTCTCTTAATACTAATTTTACAGAGCCAAGCATTGCTGAGAATAATAGTACTCCGAGGATTGGTAGAACATAATTAAAGTGGCTAAATAATGCTACGGAAAAGTCTTGTGTTAGTCCTTTGGTTTGTGCTTGAAGTACAAGTTCATTTCCAGTTAATTGATAATTACCATATATTGATAGCATCAAGGCGGTGAGTGTGAAGAAGAGTAAGATTGAGATTAGGATTTGGACAATATTCTCTTTAGCAAATTCTAAGTCCATTTTGAATTCTTCATGACCGGTGAGAAGAACTGAGAACAAGAACAGGATCAGAATGCCCCCTGCATACACAGTTATCTGAATACCCATGAGGAATTCAAAGCCCAGGAACAGATAAGTAAGTGCGACTCCTACTAATGTTAACAGCAAGAATGCTGCGGCCCTCATTACTTTCTTTGTTGATAGTGTCCCGAAGGCCATTAAAATTGTGATTATTCCGATGAGTATGAAGTTAGCTTCTAAGAACCATCCCATTTTTTATCAACTCCTATGCGACTAATAGTCCAGCATATACGACTACGATTCCGAGGGCGATGAAAGATAGCGGAAGCAAAGTTTTCCATCCCCATTCTATGAACTGATCTATTCTGAAACGAGGGAATGAAACTCTGACCCATGTTACGAAGAAAACTCCGATATATATTTTGACGTTAAATGCTAAGAACTGTATTAATCGATTATCTTTAATCATCCAGAGGAACTCGGGATAGTTTACTCCATGGATAACAGGGATTACATCCCATCCACCCAAGAACAATACTATTACTAGAATCACGTTGACGTACATGTGAATATATTCTACCATCAAAATGATTGCATAACGCCAACCACTAAATTCGGTTCTTGGGCCCATGACGAGCTCTCCTTCTGCTTCAGGAATGTCAAAAGGTGTCCTTTCAGTTTCTGCAAGACTTGCAAACAAGAAGATTACGAACGCAATAAATAATCCTGGAAATGCTCTATAAACATACCATCCATTAGAATATTGTTCTTCTACGATTGTCATTAAATTTAGAGAACCTGAAAATATGAGAACACCCAATATACTTAGCATCATTGGGATCTCATATGCTACTAGCTGTGCCGCTGCTCTAAAACCACCTATTAATGAATATTTGCTGTTACTTGCCCAACCACCTAATAACATTGCTGGTGGGAATACTGAGAATACAGCAAACACATATAATAGACCAATATCCATATTTGCCCCCACTACACCTCTGGCCCAGGGGATAGGGGCGAATGACATGATCGTTGCGATGCCCATCATGAAGATCGCCAAGTTGAAACCAAACTTGTCTGCAGTCATGGGCATTGTGTCTTCTTTTGAAATGAGCTTAAAGATGTCCGCGATAAGTTGTAAAAGACCAAACTTACCGACATAGACAGGACCTCTTCGGCCCATCATTCTCGCCATGACTTTTCTTTCAAGCCATGGGGCTAACAACAAGTTCGTCAACCCATAGATTGCCAAAATCGCTGTCATTAAGATAACAATAACTCCTCTTACGTCATTCTCCGGGTCCAAGTGCACATATGGTAATCTGTTTAATAGAAGGATAATGTCCCGGGGAATGCCCCTAATGAGGTCCGCAATGTTTCCGAAGAATTCTTGGGGGCTACTCATCTTCTCACCTTCGATAGCCGTTTTGGAAATAAATTTTTTAAGAGTATCCGTTCTGAATTGTAACTATTAAACTCTTAAATCAGTTCTATTTTCCTTTTAAATAAAGGACAATAGCCCTTAAATTAAAAGTTATTGTAATCTACATGAAAAAACACGGAAAAAGAACACGTTTTTGGGAAAAAAAATTCATTTTTTTAAAAGTTAAGGTAAAACAAGAAGTTGAGTATTTTTCACACTATAGTTCAAACTTTGATATATTTCATTAGTTCTTCTATGTTTTTTTTAGCATAAGAATCAGGAAAAATTTCGATTTGCTCTTTTGCCTTATTAATGTAGTCTCTTGCAATATCAAGTACTTTCTCGACAGCGCCACTGCTTATCAAAATATCGCGAATAAGTTCAACATCATATTCTGCGTTTTTTAAGTAATACTGCTTTAGAATTTCTTTCTCAGAAGGATTCGCTAATTCTATCGCTTCTAAAAAAATCAGTGTTTGCAAGCGATTAGTAATATCTGAATCTCCACCTTTACCAATTTTAGACTCATCATTTAAAATCGCTAAAGCATCATCTCTCAACTGATAAGCAATACCATAGTATTCTCCAAATTTTTCCATTCGATTTATCTCATCTTCAGTTCCACTGGCAAGTATTGCTCCAGTAATAGTTGCTGCGCGGAATAAAGAGGCCGTTTTAAGTTTTAGAATTTTCATACTAAGATCTTTAGAAATAACATGATTAGAGCGTAAGTTTCTTGATAGGAATACAGAGAAAGAAAGCTCTTCGCCCATTTTTGCCATTTCATGAATTACTCTCATGTTTTTGGTTCTAGTTGTAAGTGAAAGAACAAAGGCTGATAAATGATATGAAACAGACAATGCAGCAAAAGTACCATGTTTAATATAAAACGCAGCGTCTCCCCGTCTTCGAATGTCTCTGTCAAATACATCGTCTATTATTAAACTAGCATTATGAGTTATCTCTATCGCGGCAGCTAAAGGTATTACTCTATTTATATCAGCATCAGGACTTACTAATTTATATGAGCTAACACACAATAGAGGTCTTAATTTCTTTCCTTTTTTATCGAAATAACTTCTTATTAGTCTCCTGAAAACACTGTCCGCTCCGTATTTCTCATCGAGAATCTTGTTTATCTCTTTAATAACAAATTCACGGAGAGACTGTATATTCTCGATAGCCATCACTGAGGATCATTCCTTTTGTTTTGTGGTTCTAATTTTATAATTGTAAAACCCTTTTTTAATGCTTGATGTTTTAGACAAGAATGAATTACTTTTTTTTAGAAGGTTTATTCGATATATTTTTGTATTTTTTTAACTTTCTTGGGGGGAAAATACCCTCCTTTTAGAAAGATAAGAGAGAGATAAAAGTATAAGCAGATAATATTATATATCAGGTGTCTCGAGAGAAGTAACTATTTCCTTAGCTTTGTCCATGTAAGAAGTTTTAAGTTCTAAATGCTTTTCACGGAATTCTTTTACTTTTTCAATTAGCTCTTTTTTGCAAGTTCCACAAAGTAATTCTCCTGAACGACAACGCTCTTCTCTTTCTTTTAATGCTTTATCATCCGGTTCAAACATGAACTTATACAGATCAAAAATTCTACATATATCTGGATTACCTCCAAGCTTTCTTTGTTCTGCTGCGGTGTCTTTGCCCCCAGTAAATGCATTTTTAAGTTTATATGTAATGTCTTTCATATCGTCATGAAGATAAAAGAAAGATAGAGGGTTCCTTTTGGACATTTTATCACTACCATCAATTCCTGCAATTAACTTATGATACGTAAAAGATGGTAAATTAAATTTTTGTTTGAAAATACCTCTTTTAGCAATATCTCGTGTTAATCTAGCATGAGGGGCTTGATCTGCCCCCACAGGAGTAACTGTTGGCATAGGACCTTCTAAGATCTGGGGTAACAATATGTCTGCGATTTGTACCATTGCTGCATTATAATAACCTAAACGTGTCTTTAACCCATAGACCCCGCGTAATTCATTCATTGTTACATGTGATGAGAATATTAAGCCATAATGTTTTACCATGGGTTCTGCAGACTGCTTATAGATATATGCGTTTTTCTCATCTAACCCTAATGCAAGCAAGTCAGCAACATTATCTATTGCAATTTTTTCTGCTTCAGAAAAAGGAATTCTATTAACGACATATGTTTCGAAGTCTGCCAAACAGAAGTATACTTTTCCACCTAATTTCTGAAAATGAACAACTTCTACTGCAGTAGTTAGACTACCAATATGATAAGAATTAGAGGGCTTAATACCTGTCATCACTGCAAATTTTTTGTTATTTACAATTGCATCTATTACTTGTTCCATTCCAGTATGTCCAAAGATAACCCCACGAGTCATTAAGAAATGTCTTTTATCAGCAGGTAATTTTTGAACTAATGGAGCAAATGGCTTGATACCAAATTCCTTCATTAAACGTTCATAGTTTTCGATAGTACCACCGTCTAAAGCGTCGACAGTGAGCTCTTGAGGATCAGTTCCTTCTTTATTTTTTTCTTCTTCTGTCAACAGTATTCACTCTCCTTTAAATAGAGTATTGCTAATTTTTTTTCTAAATAAATTAAGAGCTATTCTTTTGTTCTGTTACTGAAAAAGAATGTTATGTGTTTTATGAATTTTGGATTGATCCCATCGTAATTCTTTTTTCAAGTGCGATTAAATAATTATTGAATTAAGTTGAAAAATAATGGTGAGATTAATAACAAAATCATCCCTTCAATTTTGAATGTGCCTTTACCAGAGGATAATAAAAAAGAATATGAAATCCTAAGAAAACTTGTTGAAAAAGAAGAACTTAGTAATGAAGAGGAAAAAAAAGTAGAAGATATGAGTAATCAATTAATTAATAAATTAAGAGAACATGAAGAACAAAAAAGCATACTTTATGCAGTTCATCTTATAAAAAACGGTTTTGAGACAAGAAAAATATTTCAAATAATTGGATGGAAGGGTTTCGAAAAGGTAACAGCAATTCTACTTGAAAGTTTAGATGCTAACGTTTTTTCTAATTTTAGATTTAAAACAATTTTGGGTGAGAAAAGAGAAATTGATATTCTAGCTTTTCGAAGACCGATTGTTTTATCTATTGATTGTAAAAACTGGCTTAGAAAAGGTTCCCATACCTATGGATTGAGACAAGCTGCAAAACAACATTGGAACTATTCGATATTTTTCCAGAAATTTCAGCATATACACCTTTAAAATATTGGAAAAAAGCGTTCTTAATTCCATTAGTAGTTTCTTCATTAGACCATGATTTAATAGTTGAAAACGACGTGCTTATTGTTCCTTTATCAGGACTTGGGAAACTCATTAATGAGATATTAAGTCATGAGGAATTATTCAGCTTAAAGTGGGAAAATGGATTTTACTATTAAAAATAAAAAAATAGTAAGGTAAGTAATAGAATAGTAATAGTTAGAATTCAA
>JAMOVR010000363.1 GCA_027061945.1 Candidatus Heimdallarchaeota archaeon | reverse complement strand
CTTTTTACATTTAGAGGAATATTTTCTAGTTCTGAGGAATCTACATATCCTTCATATGAGCAATTATCTTGTGTAAAACAGAGACCTGTAGAATATAACGTTTTAATACCTAGTCTAATGAAAATGCTCCCCATTCTTCTTAAGAAGTCTGGAGAAAGTCTGCCAATGTTGATAGTGATTTTTGCTACCTCCGCCGAATTCGTTGGAATGATGCGGATTATTTTTGTATTGGGAGCTAAAATCATTATGGCGTACTTTTTGCCATCAGGCTGAAGTGCCTTTAAGAATTCCTCTGGAAGCACAATCGGTTGTGATTCGTCGATAACACACATTTTTGCTAGTGTAAAACTTGAAGTTGTTGTCATTTACCGCACCTTTAATTGAATGAAACCCCAATTAATTACGTGACATTATTGTATGTCTTCCTTTTTAAGTTTTATAGCTTTCATAAATATTGTGTAACACGAAAAAGAGTTACACTACGATGTTTTTTAAAACGTAAGAAAAATGAAGAAAAAAGGAAAGAGAAGCCATAATAATGCATTTTACTTTTAATGTTAGGTACTTTCTTCGGCTTCTTCTTGCTGGTCTGTGTTTTCTTTTAATGAGGTGATAGTAAGCTCTGGTTTTTCTTCTTCTTCGTGTGCTTTTTCTTTTATAAATTCCCATCCTTTCAGTTCAATACTTAAATATGCATCTTCTTTACCAGGACAACTTACCCTTATGGTAACTTTGTTTAGTTCAAGTTCGACAATTTCGGGATGAAAACATTCTTCTTCAAGTCTTGAAAAAAGATATTCTATATAGGCCCGTGAAATAATTTCTGTGCTTCCTTCGATTATTTTTTTTCCTACGTCTCCTATAAAATACCTGACAGTTCTACCCTCCTTGACCATTTCAATTAGTCCCACATCTTTTAGACGTTTTACGTGATGCCGAACTGTATCATGATGAAGCTTTAAGTTTTCAGCTATTTGTACTTGGTAACAACCAGGATTATTTAAAATATATTCAAATACTTGTTGAGTTGCCTTACTTCTTAGAACTACGAAAGCCCTTTCAATTTCAGGGGATCGTAGCGCCTTTGAGAAATATACTCTTCTCCCTCCATATTTTATTGTGCTTACTAGCCCTGCTTTCTCCAGTTTTTTAAGATGCCATGAGACGGTACCGTGAGGTAAGTCGAGAGCACTGGCTATTTCGAAAAAATATGAGCCAGGAAATTCAGAGACTATTTTGTAGATTTCTCTCCTTAATGGATGGAGAAGTAATGTTTTTCTTTTTTCGCGGGGCATTAATTTGTTCACCCATGGTTATTAGATTAGTTTCAATATTGAAATTCTAATTTTTAAGTTTTTAGAGCGTAAGGTTGAAAGCGTTGTATTTGCCTTGTTTTACTTTATTATGTGTTATTATTAGTTTTGGCCTTGTCCAATTGTACACCTATCCATAAATAAGTATGAAATCTGCTATAAATTTTCGCATGAAAAAAGTATAAAAAATAAAAAGTTATTCCAATTTATTAATAACTGGATTTTTTAGTGATCCGAGGTCTTCTGATGAAATAATTACAATGTCACCAGGACTCATAGGGCCAACTCCACTAGGTGTACCGGTAGGAATAAGGTCACCAGGTTCTAACGTCATAATACTCGAGATATAGGAAATAATGTCATAAAAATCAAATTTCATGGTTGATGTGTTTCCTTTCTGTTTTAAATTACCATTTAGTTTAGTAGTTATTATATAAGAATCTTTTATTGGTTCCAACCTTATCCATGGTCCCACACAACCAAAAGTATCATAACCCTTACCTCTTGTCCATGTTTTGTCTTTTTTCTGTAAATCTCTAGCCGTAACATCATTAAACAAAGTAAGGCCAAATAATCCACTGATATTTAGCAACTCATCTTTAGATGCATCTTTTATTCTTTTTCTCATTACTAAAGCAATCTCACCCTCGTAGTGGAGATCTTTAGTCGTAGGGGGATAAATTATTGGACTGTTCGTAGGATTAAGACAAGAAGGTGGTTTTAAAAAAATTAGTGGCTCATCTGGAATGGGATTACCTAGTTCGATAGCATGATCTTGGTAATTTCTACCGACGCAAACAATTTTAGAAGGAGCCACAGGAATGTCGAATTTTAGGTTGGATAACACGGTTTCTATCTCTTTTTGAGAAATGATTTTATGTGGATCAATTATTAGCGACAAGAGCTTTTCTTTGGGGAATAATATAGCTTTTTTTTCGTCAAAGCTAAGAAAAGAATACTTTTGTTTATTATAATAAGCAGTGCCTATGATTGTCATTGAGATCAGAATAAGATAGGGGTTCTTAGATTTTTAGATTAAAAATTAAAACTTTAAACTACTTTAATTTGCATTATTCTTTCGAGAAGTTACTGTGCTATGCTTAGAGATAGTATCCCGTTGATATCTGTTACTTGAACAGCATCTGAAGGAGCGATTACTGAAAAAGTAAGCTCTTTTGTTTTTGAGAAAAAAGATTTCCCATTATTTACTTTTGACTTTAGTGAAAAAAGTTTGATCCCAGTAAATTTATCTGCATCTACTCTTTCCATTGTTTTCTGTATTAAAGCGAGTTCTTCTTGAGGCTCTAATGCTTTTTCTATAACAACCACTTTGTTATTCGCAACACTATCCAAAATTAGATCTAGCCTATTGGGTAATGAAAGTTTTTCTACTGTGACTTCTGGAATAAAATCTACTCTTACTACTGAACTTGACATTTCCAAGCATCCCTCCTAACTAGCGATCTTTGCGATAGCCTCATATAAATCCTCTATTCCTTCGCCGGTAAGAGCAGAAATTGGAACTACTATATGTTGTGGAAACGTCTCTTTAATCATTTCAGGACTTGCTTCTGGCAGATCCGTTTTGTTTGCGACAATAATAAAAGGTTTTTTTTGCATTTCTAAAGCGCCTAAAAGGGTCAGATTAACTTGATCGAAAGGAACTCTTGTGCTGTCCATTACTACTAAGGCTAAATCTATATTGTTTAATTCTTTAATTGCTTCTATTATCCCTTTTGTCGCTTCTTTTGCCCGAGTCATAGCTTCGTTCTTATTTAAGCCATATTTTGTAAATTCTCTCCAGTCAACTTTAGTCGCAATACCTGGCATGTCAATAATAGTGAGTTCTAATTGGGTCCCATCTTTTTGAAAGTCTACTTTTTCAAGAGTCTGAATGGATCTTGTTTCATGAGGGATTTCACTGACTCTACTTACTGGTTTTCCCGCAAAGTCCATCCCTATCCTGTTTGCTAGAGTGCTCTTCCCCGTATTTACCTCCCCGATGAGGCACATATTGGCTTGTTTTTTCTTGCTTAATAATCGGGAAAACACATTCCCAATAGAAGATGCCATATTTTGATGTGCACTATTCTTAAATAAAGCCTCAAATAATACCATGGTATCATTCATGGAATATATTTTACAGAAGTATGATCATGTTCGTTCTCATAATTCCTCTCTTTGGAGTGACAAGTCACAAAAGAAAATATATGAGTTTGAATATTTTAAATTGAAAGAAATGAGTTCCCCGACAGATGAAAAATTCAATACACTAATAGTCGATGATGAGGAACACGCAATCACGATTTTAATGAGGCATTTGAAAAACCATTTCCCAAACTTAGAAGCTGATCAAGCCGTAAGCATCAAGGAAATGCTTGAAAAGGTCAGTCAGAACAAGTATGATATAATTTTCTTAGATAATTATTTAGAAAACGAAGAAGGGCTTTATTACATAGATGAAATCAAAAAACATAATCCTGACGTGTATGTAATAGCTGTTTCACAGGATCATAACATTAATTTAGTCCTTAAAATGATTGAAAACGGTGCTTCAGACTTCCTTACTAAAGAAGACATTTTTGAAGCATCTGGTAGATTTTACGCTACGATTCATAGAGCGATTACTTTTGCTAACGGAAAAAGACAAGTAAGAAATATGTTTCAAACATTAATAGAAGAACAACAAATATTTTATGCTGAATTTGGATTAGACCAGCTAAAAGGAATTGTTCTTAAGTATTATGATGGACCTGAAGAATTAAAAGATGAAGTATTAAACTTTGGGGTGCGAAGTATAACTTCTCTTCAAGATTCACCTAATACGTTAGCTAAGCTCCCATATAAAAAGATCAATTATGATGTTTTTGTGTATGTCTATGGGTTACATGAAAACCCAGAATATTGGAGTATTGAAGGTGCTAAAATGTTGTTTATTCCCAGCGCAGTAACTCCTTTGCTCTTAGACCCACAAAACGCGTTATCTTCAGAAAAACTATTTGAAGAAGCAAATATTGAAGAAAAAGAGACTATAAAGCAATTAAAGTTTAAATTTTGTGGCATATAGTGAGCTGATCCTCGCTTTCACAAGTGGATTTGTGCTTCTTAGAAGAGGCTTTCCCCAAGCTCACATTCAGTAATACATTTTCTGAAGGCGATTTTAAGAGAAATTTCTGCAGACGCCACGAGATGAGTGGTTCCAGCCTTGCATCAATAATAACTATAAAAAAGATGTTAGTTTCAGTATCGGTTCGTTTTTTATTTCTTAATCAATCTTTCCAGAAGAAAATGGACCTCACACCGATAGAATTAAAAACGGATGAAAATTTAAACCTTCGTCATTACCTCCATTTATTAAAAATGTGTTTTTTTGTGTTTTAGATTTATTTTGTAAGCGATGTGACAAGTTTGAAGAGCAGAATAATCGAAACGCATAAAATATCCGAAGTTAATTCCAATCATGAGTTAGCTGAGATGTCGATTAAGAAGTAATTAATCGGCGGGGTGTAGCTCAGCTGGCAGAGCGGTGGACTGTAGAATTGCCCCATGACCGAAAAGGGATGACGTGGGGTCAGTGCATAAATCCACAGGTCCCGGGTTCAAATCCCGGCGCCCCGACCATTTTTTTAATTGTATTCATTAAAAAAAATAAAAAATAAGCAGATTCAAAAAATAAAATTAATTCTCAAAAAAAGAGCTTAATGCTGGTCAAGTCTGAGCTAGGATCATCATTTGTCAGTTGGCTCTTCTCTCTATCATCCCAGCAAGATAAAAATTATAAAAAAACTATAAAATGACAACGTTTGGGAATAAAATTAATTCGTTAGCATAATAGTTTTTCTAGAACAGGAGACCCAAATAGTATGTATGACAAAAAGGCTAAGAGTACAAATAAGATTCCGGGAGGTTGAGGTTTTATCCAAACGTATTTTTTACCAGATTTTTCTAACAATGAAATTAGTTCTTTTTCTTTCTCGATATATTCTTTCTCTTCTTCTTCATCCAATACTTTAGAAAAAGCGGAAGATAATATCCATTTATTTCCATCATACTCTTCTGCTATGTCAAAGAATTTTTTCTGTTTTAAGAGATCTATTTTTTCTTTATATCCTGAGATAAATACCCCTATTTTTTTTATAATGCTTCCATCGACCCCTTGAAATAATTCTTTATGTCGCACAAAAAACAATACGTTATATACTGCGAAAGCAATTACCAATGATAAAAAGAAAATCAAGAAATTAATACTTATTCCTAGAATTGCAGGCATGAAACAATTAGACGGTGGATTTATTATTTGAAGGAACGGATAAGTGATTGAGAGAACTATTATTGCCTTAGAATCTGCTCCACCCCATGCGCCGGTATAAAACATCACGAGACCGAACATAATACCAAAGAAGACATTCAGCCCATAATAAACATAAAAAATTATAGTTGGTTTGTCTAAGACTATTTTTATTGCTACTAATGGTAAAGAGAATAATAACATATACAGCCAAATTCTATCTTGAATCTCTCTATATTTCCAGTCTTCAATAGAAGCGATTACTAAAAAAGAAATATTTACTATAATTAGTAATAGCTGAAATAGGAAGGAAAGAGAAATTATTACACTCATTATTTTTAGTCTATTGGATAAACAATTTGAGTGTTGACTTTGTAGAGTGCGGTTAATGCTGCACAAGTTTTCTTGATATCTTCATACCATGAGCCATCGGGGCTTTGTAAAGTCTTCAAATAATTAATTGCAAGTTTAACATTAAAGTCTTCAGGTGTTTCCTGATCTGCGATGGTTATCAAACAATTAGAAGTCGGGATGATACCATCTTTCCAATATCCCTCAGGATACTGCAATCTTTTAAGAAGAGCCCTGATGCCTGCCATATTTGCTCTACCAGGCCCTATGGTTGAAGTTGGTGTTTGTTGGGGATACGTCTGTGATGAATGAGGGGTTGAAACAGGAGGAGTATTCGGTGCTTGCGGTGTAGGGGGAGTAGGTACTCCTGGTGAAGAAGACAAATCAGAAACCGCTTCCAAAGATGCATATATTTCTTCTTCTAGTTCATCCTCATCTTTATCCTCATAAGGAGGAGTAGTCCAGCGATCATCTGTAAGTCGAAGTAAAGTTATATAGAGCAAAGCAATCATATTAGGGTGTATATCGAAAGGCTGATTCGTCTGATAGCTTGCTCTATATCGCTCTAAAATAAGATTTATTGTGGCGCCAATTGTATCCACTGCAATTTTTAATGTTTCAACATCCTCCATTAATTTAAAGAAGGGAACAATATAGAAGAAAATGGGGGTACTCTGAATATCGTTTTTAGGATCGTATTTGTTTAGCTCTTGAATTAAGTCCCATTCAGACATGGCTTTTATTTTTTTTCTCCATTCCTGAAATAAAGGATGATTAGCATCAATATTTGAACGGTCATATAATGCAATTGCTTCTAGCCCGAGTAATTTTTCAGGAGTCTCATCGAGCTCAATACTCTGGACTAGATCTATTAATACATAATAAGTATGTTCTATACTTCTAACTTCTTCAATTCCTTGATTTGTCACTGTCCAACTATAAGAAAGAGGTAATCTAATGTTGAAGAATGTTTTTAATACCAAAGCTGTCTCTAATAATGGATGTTCTTCCCCCCATATCCCACCTTCAAGCTGTTTTATTTTAAGCCATTCTACTGCTTTTTCAATAGATTTGTTAATTTCAAAATTATAAGCATGTTTCTTACGTATCTGATTATGTAAATCTTCAATAGCGGTCTTCATATCACTTGTAAGCGCAAAATGGGGGATTCCTGCCCATAAAAAGTAAATAATAACTATCGCACTAAACATTTGACTAATAACATAAAAACTAACAATTGTCTCTGAAGTAACACCCCCGATTGGTGTAAGTAACACTCTTTTAGAGAATACAGAGATTATTAATGAAAAAACAAGTACTACTATTAAAACCCCGGTTACAAGACTTAGTTTATTCTCTCCAAAAATTCCTATGGACCACCATGTGTCAATAATTACTCCTAATGTTAATATGACCATTAATGCAGAATAAAACAACATTATAGAGCGAATAAATTGGTAAAGCCCAATTAATGGGGCTGCAGAAGATTTTAACAATATATAAAGAGAACCGATTTCTAAGATTACTATTGTAATAAAGGCAATAAAGAGGTCAAAGATAAACTGAAATCCCCTCTTTCTCGACCTCTCCAATACTTTAACAAATGCACCCGTTTCTTCATCTATTGATGACATCGATTTATTTTCTCAAACAACATTCTTGAATGTATCCGTTAAAAATATCAAGTATTAATTTTTTTTAAAAAATATTTTTAGGAAAACTTTTTCATCATAAATTTTAGATATGATATATCAGACCAACTGAAAGATTTCTTGTCTTAGTTTATCATCTTTAAGCAAATAACTTAAAGAGGTTTTAGAGATTACTTCGTTAATATAAGACTTTAGAGAATTAGAACAAATTTTCTCTTTTATCTCATTTGCTAATTCTAAGTTAACAAAAACATTATGAATAGAACGTGTTCTGAAACCCAGCGCCTTCCAACTCATAAGCATTTCCCATACCTTGTCTCTGTCCTGGTATGAGCATATCGGACAACTACATTTGAAAGATTCCCATTCATTTCTTGTTAAAGATTTATGTCTGGAAACAGACTTTGTTCGGAGGGCAACGGACCGTGGTCCTTGATAGGGAAGCCTCATGCTTCCAAATCTAGAATTATGGATCCATGAAGTAGAATCCACAGAATCAACACCTATTAGAAATAATAATGAAGAAAGTGAATACGAAACACCAAATGCATGGAGATATATATCAGGATAAAGACTTGTAAAACTTGAAATCAGACTAATTGTTTTTTTCCTACTAGTATACATAAATTGTGGAACAAGGCTTCCAATCCCAACGATTTTAGGTTCTGATAATTCTTCCATTTGGTTGACTAAATGTTTTAATTCGGTCCCGTGAATAACTGGCAACACTCTTTCACCAAATCTTTCTTGCCATAGTAAATTGTTTTTTAAAGTATCCTGAATTGATAATCTAATTTGTTCTTCAGTTGGTTTGCGTGGTATCGGTCGATCCAATGGAACTATAATATCTGCATTGCTTTTTTCTTGGATATTCATTATTTTTTCTGGGTTGGGAATGATTTTTTTAGATAAATATTGGTATCCTCCAGAATCAATATAAACAACACCTTCAAAACCAAGTAATTGGTGGATAGGAGTATCATTAATTAAATTTCTTAGATCATAAGCATTTACCATTATTGCCGAAACATCTATTTTTTCAAATTCTAAGGGTCCTATTACCGTTTTTTCCCAGAAATAAGGATTGCCATTTTTCCCTCTAAAAGAATGACCAGGTATAAATAATGGTGTCTCAATCCACTTATTGTTTATTTTAATTTTTAGAGTTTTAGCCTTTCCATCTCTACAAGTAATGTTGTAAGAAACATATTTTTGGTTTTGTTCTTTTGAAGATTCTGAGATGGAGTTTAGTTCTAATTCTTGAGGAGCACCTATAGACACAAGGATCACTTTTTTATTTGAATTCTAAGTTCGTAAATTCTCTTTTTCTGTTTTAAATATTGAAGATTAATATTGTGATGTGAAATTCCTTTCTTTCACAGGGGACTTTCTGTTTCATGATACTATATAGCTAAATAATATGATAACTATATGAATCATTGGCTTTCATTCCCCCACTTTTCGGAAGGGGATTTCCCACCAATAGAGTTAAAGTAATATTAGTATCCTATTGGAAAAATATTTTCCTACTAATTCCTCGAGAAGGGACTTAAAACTATTATGATTATGGGGCTAAAATAAAGCTAATGTGGGCAATTTAATAGCACATAACAAAAATAAAAAATAAAAATATTAATTAAAAAACAGTATTGATATAAAATAAAATCAATTTTAACATCTATATACATTATGAAGATATCAAGAAGGACTTGCCCCAAAACCACTTCCTTTATTTATTATAAATTTTATTATAAAAAATGATTTAGGGTAGATTTATAGTCTCCCAAAACAGGCGTTATAAAACGGAGAGCCCCAGCCTTGTCTCCAAAATGCTCAAAGAAGCATCATAGTCTATGGCTACTTTCTAGCCAACCACGTGCAGAACAAATAAATACCTTGTCACTCCGTCTCAAGTTTATTATCTCTCAGCCATATCTCTCTTTCTTTCTATATTGCCCTCGTTTTTCAACGTATTTTCAGCACGTTTAGTTTTACTTTCACGTTCCAGTTCAAAGGTTGTGAGGAGACAAGAGTATTATTGTATCCAGAACACTTCATTCCACAGCTTTTGTTTTTTTCGTATTTTGCGGTTAATGGTTGTTTTAGGATATTGATGTGTTTTGTAGCATAGTCTTAGGAGTTGTTTGAATAAGAAATAAATAATAATATTATTTGTTTTTCATTCTCCATCCTAAGGAAGAAGACTTCACGCCAATAGAATTAAAATTAGTACCGTACTACAAAGACGATTAATGCCGCAAGTACGCTGAAAGCAACTAGCATTACTAACCAATGATACAACGCTTTGTCGGTACTCTCTGGATTCTCAGCTATTTGTGTTCTTAGTGTTGCCGTTGCGCCAGAAATTAATAGGGGATAAATTATAATAGTAACATTTCCCATTGTTAGAGGAAGGTCAAGAACTTTTAGTAGAATAAATAATGTTAGAAACACGAAGATTCCTAATATACTAGTTAAATCCAATAAACGAGTTATTTTTGGTTGTTTTTTCCAAGAAGAAATGATTAGCTTTACATCATTAACAAAACTTGATGTTGTATTGCTCACAGTCACTACCTCAATTGGGTGTTTTATAATCATCATAAAAATGTATTGAATTTGAATAGGTACCGTGTTTAAAACAAATACGTATTTTTTCCCACACTTTTACTATACATACTTAGCAGATTAATTAACATAAAAAGGACAACTTTTACTTAAAATCAAATACATGTTGACTGTGAAAAAAAATGGTTGAAAGAATTTCTAAAATTGAAAAACCGGCAGACATTATTTGCGCCCATAGAGGTTATAAAAAACCTGAAAATACATTAATGGCCTTTAATAATGCAATTAAGGCAGGAGCTTCTTGGATTGAATTTGATGTCCATTTGACTAAAGATGGAGAATTTATTGTATGGCATGACATGACACTAAAAAAACTGGGTTTAAAAAAAAGACCTGAAATAATGAACACTGCAGAACTTAAAAAACTAGATCTCGGTAACGGTCAAGTAATGCCCACGTTAGCAGAAGTAATAAAGGCATTTGATGGCGAGATCAATCTAAATATTGAGTTAAAAACTGCTTCTGCAGGAGAAGAATTAGGAAATTATCTAAGCTCTTTTACCCCGAAAAGTAGCTGGGTAATTTCTTCATTTTTTCACGATGCACTTAAATTATTAGATAAAAAATTCGATTATAATTTAGGAGTATTATACGTGTTTCCTATTAAGAATTATTTAAAAACCGCTTTAGAAATTAATGCATACAGTATCAATCCATTTCATTATTTTGCTTCTAAAAAAAAGATCAAAAAAGCGCATGAAAATGGGATAAGGGTAATTCCCTGGACAATAGATAAAGAAAAAAGCATAATAAAAATTATTGAGAGAGGAGCAGATTTAATCATAACAAATGAAACTGAAAAAGCTTTGAAGATAGCAGAAAAAATACTTCAAAAATGAAAGTGAACTATCCCTTGCTTTTGCGAGGTGCTTCCTGCTTCATCAAGAAGACTCGACCCAAGACCACTTCCTTGTAAGAAAAGGTTCGGGGTATTTTTTTAGGATACTCTCCACAAGCCCTACGGGGCGTTCTGCCCCTGTCTTGATTTTGAGGATATTTAGGAAAGCGTTGTAGTCTCTGTCTGCTTCCCACCCGCAAAAACCGCAAACAACTACTCTGTTGCTCAGTTTTATGTCCCGTTGTTTTTCCTGTTTTTCCTTGTTTGTTTAATGATTTTTTTTCATGGTAATAACGTTTTTCCCAGCGTATAGGCTCCATACTGGTATTACGCTGGTATGAGGGAGTAAAAGAGTGTATCGGCTTTTATCCCCCTCCCTTGCGGAAGGGGACTTCCAGCCGACAGAGTTAAAATTAGAAAAATTAGAATTCTATTTTTTCTGGTTGTTCAATTATCAGATTATCTCTTAATAAAATACCAATCAGAAGAGATAAAACAACTGAAATTGAGATTAATAGAGAGAATAGTACTCCTGCATCTAGTTTTGTTTGGATCCATGTAATTGTTGTTCTTGGAGATATATTTCCAGAAAACATCCCTATTAGGACAAATAATGCGCCCATTATTATTGCAGAGCTATATATCGAATGGATATTAGTAATTTGCCCATTGGTAAACCTGACTTTATTGTTTTTTGAAGGCCATTTTTGTAACAAAACTAATAATGAAAAGAAAAGAACCAATTCAGAAGCAGATATTGCGTAAGTTAAAGAACTTTCATGGATCATAACAATTAACAAAAAACCAATAAACATAGTTACGAAGGTAATGTATATCCTGACAGCCACGTCAAATGGTTCTTCTGTTTCTTCATCTCCGCGATTAGATTGAAAATAAAGACCATACCCGAACAATAACACTAATAGCCCAAATAAAGTAATAATGTACGCTATATTTGTCCCAGTTGCCGTAAAAAGCATTAACAAAGAAAAGAGGGTTGTAAGTGTTGAAAAACCTATCAAAATACTAATGCTCTTCATCATTGAAGAATACTCATGCGGGTTTAAATGTTGTTTGTAGGGAGTAATTTGCTTTGACATAATTTATATCAAAAAATGTCCGATAGTAATTTCCTTCAGCCCAATAAGCTAATTGGTCTGAATAATGGCCAGAATTCAGCTGTCCTAATTCACCGGGGGGAGTTACTACGTAGACCTCATGAAACCCAGGTTGAACTAAAGTTATCACTCGCTCTGAAGATCCCATTGTTTGAGTAAAATCTAGATATGCACCAAGTTTATCATCGTATTTCCAGAACGGGGCAGTTCCAGGTTTCACAGTGTATTGAGCTCCATCTGCATCAATCAATGAAGGATTTAAGAAATTAAAGGCATCTCCTAAGAAATGGCCAAATTTGGCTTTATGAATAGCACCCCAGCTCCATAATAAGGGATTACCTCCAAGGGTAGTATAGAGAAAAGAAGTTGCATTTTTAATGGATTCTAGCGCAATATCTATAGCTGTTTCTATTTGAGGTGTTGTATTGTTATCAAATAAAGGATATGAATAAGAGTTTTTCAACATAGTACTTAACATATCAAAGTAATTCCAAGCAACAGCGGAGAAAAACAAGTCTGGACCAAGATCATCGTATAACGTATTATAAGTAAAATATCCTAACCATGCAAAAAATGCTGGCGCTTTCATATCACTTCGATTGGCAAATCCATTCCAGCTAAGTGCGTAATCTAAGACGGTAGTTTCCTCTGCGGTAAGATTTTCACGGGGAAGCATTGCTAATAAAGATTGAAAAGTAGTTCTTGGTATGAAATAAGTATCTTGTTGAATTGTTTTTATATCATCTATAGAAAGCTTATCTTTGCTTGATAACAATTGGTTTATTCTATCCGCCCTGTAAGAAGGCGCATAACTTCCAGAAAGATAGTAAGTATAGTTCTCAGGAACCAAATACTGGTTTGCAGACGCAAAGTATCCTTGAGATGGATTCATTACATGATAAAGATCATTGAAAGGAATAAAGCCAGTCCAATTATATAGCCCAGATGAGCCATCTAAAGGGATAATCCCATATCCGTTGCTTCTAATGGGAATCAATCCTGTATACTGATATCCAAATTCTCCATAAATATCGGCAAATACAACGTTTTGACCAGGGAATGAAAATGTTTTTAATGCCTCTCTGAATTGAATGGCGTTTTTAGCAGTATTCATGTTATATATTGCTTCAAATATATTGTTCTCGGGAATAGCATATTCCATAGGCCATTGAAACGCGTAAGTCATGTTTCCAAATTCTATTAGTGGACCAAACTCAGAAATTTTAATTTCTATGTTTTTTATAGTCCCATTACTTAGCTTTATTTGATCTTTTACAATTTCGAATTTTTTGATTTGATCTTTAATATAATAACCTGTTCCGTCAGCGGTCATTTTAAGATAGTAAAGGTCTGCAACATCAGCCATAGTGTTTGTAAATCCCCATTGAACATAGTCATTATGACCCGCAACGATCATAGGTGCCCCTGGCAAAGACCATCCCCAAACATGATATCCCGGTGCATACATATGGATCTCGTACCAAATTCCCGGAGTAGTTAAGTCAAGATGCATGTCGTTTGCTAATATGGGATATCCATTTTCTGTTTTATTTGGACCTACCACCCAGTTATTACTTCCATGCCCAATTGTTTCTCCAATCAATTCTACAAGTGGTTCTGGCAGAAATTTTTCAGGACTAATGTTATTGTAATGCAGATCATGCAAACTTTGAGAAGAAATATAATCAGGAGGCAATAAATTATCTTTAGTTAAATTAAAGAACCATTCTCTAGCTCCATGATGATGTAAAGGCATCAAAAAATCGGTAGCTTCTAAACCAATCTTAAGAGCAAAGTCTCTTCGGAGCAGATCTGTTGTAGCTCCATGAAGAGAAAGAGCTAAACCCATATACCCTTGGACTGCTAACGAATCTGCCACATCCCATTCATGCATTCTTAATTCCATATTATTTAACAAATTTAACAGTTTGAGTTCTACAGGGAGATTATCACCATGGTTTCTAATATAATAATTTAAACCATCCACATAAGACTGCATATAAGAACGTAATTCAGGACTAATAAACTTAATTAATGCTTCAGCATTTCTTTTTAAGCCTATTTGTTTCAAAAACAAATCAGTCTTATAAAAAGCATTGATTACTGAGCTATCACTACCAAAAGTCGGAGCTAATTCAGACAACTCACCATTTATTATTCTACGTACTAATTCTAATTGCCACCCACGATCTTGTGCATATAGATAACCTTGGACAAAAAACAAATCGTTAAGGTTTTCCGCTAAAATATGGGGAACGCCTCTATCATCGCGGTATACGGTTATGGTTCCGTTTAGATTAGAGATGACCATTTCTCTTTTAGGTGGTTCTCCTGTTTCCCAGATAATCATGAGTCCTGTGAGACCTAAAATTGCTAATACCACCAGTAAAATCTTTAACGTGGTAATTATGATTGTTTTTGGTTTTGACTGCATCAAACACCCTCTTTAAAATTGTTTATAGCTTAAATAAACGTCGCAGACCTTATGATCTTCACAAGAATAAAAGGTTTCAGACCTTATAGAGTTTCCGCCTACCGAGACTGTTATGTATTATTTGAGCAAGTATAGACGTTAGTGGTTATGGAGCGACACTATGCTTTAAAAGCGGCTTCTAAAATCCTAAAAGTATCGGTCAAAACTCTACAACAATGGGCAAAATAGGAAAAATCAAGTGCGTCAGAATAATAGAAAAAAAATAGAAAAATCACCTGATAGGAAAGAATGTCATTTACTATCCAAAACACGTTTTAGAAAAAGCAACCTAAATAAATCTTGTAAAAAGTTATTTTTATTTTTCATAAGCTAATGCTAATATTTGAACCGGATGAAGAACTGATTTTTTAGAGCCATGCTCCATTTGTAGTTTACAAGTCGGGCAATCAGTACAGCCATACTGAATGTTTTCAGAAGAAAGCTTTTTTAAAAGACCAGAACCAATTTTGATAGAAAGATCGTAATTTTCTTTTTTATACCCCCACGTTCCAGCAATACCACAACAACCTTCATCAATCGGTTCAACCTTCACACCAGGAACTAATTTTAACAGCTCAAATGACTTATCTTTAGCACTTTCTTGTGCTTTTAAATGACATGACCAATGGTATCCAACAGAAAGATCCATTGATGAGAACTCCTCGTTAAGTAATCCTTCTTTCTTTAGAATAGAAAGATATTCCGAAAAATGAAATGTCTTATCAGAAATTATTTTTGTTTCTTTTGTACCCAATAGATCATTCCATTCCTTTTTTAGTGCTAAACCACAGGAAGAACAAGTTACCACTAAGTCATATCCATCCTCAATAAATGGAAGCAAGCTATCAATATTCTTTTTAACATATCTTTTGGCTTTTTCTACATCTCCATTTGCTAACATGGGTACCCCACAACAATATTGCTTTGGTATTGCGACCTCTATGTTGTTTTTTTTCATTACCTTTACTAGACTTTCTCCGATCTCGGGATCAACATAATTAGCGCTACAACCAACAAAATAGACTATTTTTTTAATTGGTTTATCACTAGGAACTAATTTATCTCCATATTTCTTATGAAAATTCTTAATAAAAGTCGGATTTTTAAATTCGGGCAACCTGCGATGTTTTGTAATTTTAAGCGTTTTATCTAAAAACCACCGCGAAATATATAACCCCACAAAAAAATTAGCTAAAGAAGCGAATGGAGAAACTAGATAACCAATATTGCCAAAAGAACTTAGAACTCTTTCCCTTATACCAAGTCCCTTTTTTTTAACGACTTGTATTTTTCCTTCTAATGCTAGTTTGGGGATATTTACATTAGAAGGACACTCTAAATAGCATGACTGACATCCCACACAGTCAAACATTATTTGTTTGAAGATAGGAAGTTGAAGAGATTCTGAACTTAACTCTCCTGAAATAATGCCTCTCCAAACATTTGCTTTTGCTTTGGGTGTTGCATATTCTTCCCGAGTCTGCTTATAAATAGGGCACATTCTTACAACATTTGTGACTGTTGTACACTTGCTACAGCCATGACATGTCTCAATAACATCTACAAACTCTTCATTCTCCCAAGAAAGCCCAAATTCTGGCAGAAAATTGATCTTGTAATCTTTTCCATATCTGATCTCACCAGGAACAATCATTTTATTCTGTTTATTTCCTGTTTTAATGTTAGGATTAAATAATCCATAAGGATCAAAAATTTGTTTTACTTTTTTAAAGACTTCGAATAATGGGCCATATTGTTGTTTTATTAAAAAACTTCTAACACGACCATCTCCATGTTCTCCAGAAACAGTCCCTTTTAGTTTCCATATGTTATTTGCAACGTCAAGCATTATCTGCTCCATTTTCTCCAAATCCACTGGATCTTTAAGATTAACAAAAGGACGGACATGTAGAAGCCCTTTACTAGCATGCCCATAAATGGCCATAGGAATTTCGTATTTCTGGCTAATATCATATAACGCAGTCATGTACTGTGGTAATTTTTTCGGAGGTACGGCACCATCTTCTATAAATCCAACTATTTTTCTTCCATTAATCTTTAATTTGTAAAGTAATGGAACCGCTGCTTTTCTAGTTTCCCATAATAATTTTTGTTCTTCAGGGTCTGTTGAAGATGCTATCTTAAAAGCAAGAGCTTTTTTTATCGTTAATTCATTAGTTATTATTTCAGCTTTTTTCTCAAGTTGTTCTATGTTTTCTCCATCAAATTCAATTAACAACATATAATGCAAATTCTTTGGTAAGGAACGATCCAAATAGGGGTACTTTTCTCTAGCTAAGTCAAGCAATGTTTTATCCATGATTTCTATAGCGGAAGGAGATTGTTTTAGAGTAATCCATACTGCTTCTCCCGCTTTTTCTAGATCATCAAAATATGCTACTATTAACGCCGTTTTAGAAGGGGCTTTTTTAAAACGTAGCTTTGCTTTCACAACAACCCCTAAGGTACCTTCCGAACCAACAAATAATCTTGTTAAATCGAGGGTATTGTTTTTGACTAATCCTCTTAGTTCATAACCAGACACATTAAAACGGACATTTGGATAACCATTCTTTATTAATTCTTTATTTTTATTAATTAGTTCAAGCATTTCCTGTGAAATTTTTTCATAACTATTAAGTTTTGTACTTGACTCCAAAAGATCCTTTAAAAATACAGGACCTGTGCGTATTATATCTCCATTAGCTAATATTACTTCCAAAGTATCTACATAATCGCTAACATTCCCATATTTTACTGAGTGCGAACCAGAAGCATTTGTCCCGATGTTCCCACCAATAGTGCAGTAATCTCGAGAAGAAGGATCAGGAGGGAAGAAATACCCATGTTCCCTTAATCTTTTTTCTAATTCTCCAAGTCGTACTCCAGGCTGAACCCAAGCATAACCCTTATCATAATTTATGTCTAAGATCTTATTCATATAACGAGTAAAATCAATTATCACGCCTCTCCCAAGAGATTGTCCTCCTAATCCACTACCACCACCTCTAGGATGAATACTAAGTTCATTAGCTCTGCAATAATTTACTATTTCAACCACGTCAAACTCATTTTTAGGATAAATAACTGCAGTAGGGATGATTTTATAAAAACTACCATCCGTAGACAACAAATATCTAGTTATGTCATCGATAATAATATCCCCCTCAATACGATGTTCCAGTTCTTTCTTAATTTTCATAGGTGAAAAATTAGTCATACTCATAGAAAAGTTTCAGCTAAAGAAGATTTTTAGGTTATGTCTTTATTAGCATCTAATAGTACAATGTTTAAGAATTTTTAAGATATTCAACGATTTAGGGGAACCAAAATGGAAACTGGATTTTTAAAAATGATTAGTTATTTCTTTGCTGCTCAGATATTAGCTCTTCTTGATACGATAACTAAAAGTAAAGTTGTGGAAGAATCAGATGTCACATTATTTACTCCGTTAAATCCAATGTATTATGTCAAATATCCCTTAGCAATAGTCTCAATAATATTAGGATTTATGCAGTTCATACTATTATTAAAAGGATTTGATGAGGGAGGAAAACTAACAGGTAATTCATCTATAGCCAGTGTATCTTATGCAGCATTTCTTTTTGTTTTTTCATTATTTATTATTATTAATTATTTAGCATTTTCATTAGTTCGGAGAGAATACATAACCCAGAAAAACTGGGAATTAATTTTCGCAATCGTATTAGTTCAGTTAATAGGTGCATTTTTAGCTTGGCTCTTGGGAAACAATTTTACCGAAAACAAAACATGATTAATTAACGTTCAATTAACACTATCGGCAGGAATTCCCCTTTCGAGAGGGAGGAGATGAAATTAAAGCCGATAATCTTTATAAATCGTTTGCAATCTCTTTCATAGTTCGTTCGAGTTATTGATAACTGTGAAATACGAGTTAGATAAAGGCTCCCATTCAGTATATTCGTTATATTGCCACCTAATCTTTGTAGTAAAATACAGGAGAAAAATGATTAGCCCAGAAACAGAAATTGAATTGCGGACCTCATAAAGCAGAAGGTCAGGGAAATCTCGCACACGTTCAAAGTAAAAGTATTGGCTATTGAAACCCAAACTAGACATCCCTAAATACATCAATTTAATGCCCTGAAAACAATCACTTTTCTCGCGAAATACGAAGAAAATTCCCAGAAGTAAAACAAAAACAATGGAAAAACGTGTTCTGGGCACCATCATATTTCCTCCCCACGTCTGGACAAGTAACACTAAACGTTTTGAAAGAATACGTGGAGAGTCAAGGAAAGAAGAAAAATGATGAGAAGCTATAAGTTCAGACTATACCCCAACAAGTCCGTGGAAGAAAAACTGGAAGAAAGCTTGGAGATAGCCCGCGGGCGATACAACCGATTACTAAAAGAAATAAGCAAGGCGAGAAAAGAAGGAAGAAAAATAACCCAGAAAGACACACAACACAAGCACTAACAGTTAGTGAAGCTGAAAGAAGAAGAAAAACCAGAACTAAAAAAGGTCTACTCCAAAGCATTGCAAATGGTCAATTACCAGTTATGTTATAAAGCAATGTGAAAGCATTGTCTAGCCTGAAGAAGAACGGCAAGAAAATAGGCAAGCTAAGGTATAAGAAGAAGGGAAGATACAAGTCTTTGAATTTCAACCAGAGCGGTTTCTCAATAGACCCTAAGAACAACCGCATTTCTCTCTCCAAGATCGGTAGCGTGAAGACAATAATTCACAGGGAAATAGAGGGAAAAGCAAAGGGGATATGGGTAAAGAAATACGCCAGCGGTAAGTGGTATGCAATAATACAAGTCCAAGCATAAAAAGAGGAAGAAAAGGACAGGGTTTCACCTACCAACAGAGCCATTGGTTTGGACATGGGCGTAGAAAAGTT
>JAMOVR010000362.1 GCA_027061945.1 Candidatus Heimdallarchaeota archaeon | reverse complement strand
TTTTACTGCAGGGATACCTTTTTTTTCATCTTTAGTCATGATCTATACTGCCTTTTGAGCATAAGGATCAGAATAAAATCCTTTTTTTTAATCTTCATTCATTCTTTTCTTTTTAGCATGTCCTCAAGTACTTTTTTTGTAACTCGATAGACACCAAAAAAATTAACCACAAATTGTTTTTTTAGTTCTTTTATTCTTATTGTTGATAATGGTCCAACAACAGCAAAACCTGCATTATTAATGAGTACATCTATATTTTCATATCTATGTGAACTACTCCTTGCCAAAGCAAAGGGTAGTTCACAATGTAATAACCCTAAATGACTAATAATATTTGTATTCTCTATTATAACATAATTGCTTCACAAGGCTTGATTTTAGTTTTTTGTAAACTAAACAATATACTAAATTATTTAATAGTTGTATCACGCGATTATTATTAGTAATGAAACAAGCAAGCAAAGAAAAACTCAGAGATGACAGAAATAAAACTGAGTTTATCCATCTAAGAGTAGATCCCGCTTTTAAAAGAGATGTTGAAAATTACGCTAAAGAACATAATACAAGCGTAACTGCTGTGGTTACGAGGGCAATTGAGAAAATGCTTTATGAATCAGAAACCGAAAAGAAAGCTCAAGAAATTGCTTTTGAGGAGATTACAGAGGCCTTAGAAAATCTTGAAAGAAGGTTAGAATTACGTATCACGCTCCTTCAAGATAATATCCAGTCCTTGATGAATGCTTTGCTTAGTAGTGATGTTCTATTAGCTAAAAGACCTAAAAAAGCAAAATCAAAACGCCGAACAAAGCGCGAGGAACAAGAAGAATTTGAAGAAGAATACGAGGAAGAAGAATTTGTTCCTGCTATTGAAGAAATAATGGTAATTAATGAACAAACCATATATGATAAAGTCCTAGATTTTGTGAGAAATGAGGGAAGAGTTGTTACTGTTGACGAAGTCAAAGATTACTTAGAGAAAACATGTAAAAAATGTATAGAATTCTTACAAAAAGAAGAAGCAAAACAAGAAGGAATGATGCAATTTTACTTAGTAGATGCGATACAAGAAGCATTAACAGAATTAGGGATTAATATGTAGAAAGGGGGCTTTAAATGTCTTGGCTATTTAAAAAGAGAAAGCAACTGATAGAAACATCAGAACTTGCAATTAGCCTATTTAAAGAAAATAAAGTCATTTCAGACGCTAGCATGGAGAGATACATTAAAACATTAAAAGATTTTGCTCAGTTTTTACTTACAAAAAGAAAAAGCTTGTTAGATGCTAAAGCAAAAGATGTGTATGAATATTTAGGTGGAGAGTTAGAAAAAAGAGCTACAGAAAAAGCTATTCTCTCTTCTTTTTATCGCACTATGATTCGTTTAGGGCATTATAAAGGTGCTAATCCTGTAGCAGAACTCCCAAAACTAATTGAAAAAATCAACAAGAAAAAGAAAAAAGCTCTTAAAGATGAAGAACATGAGACGGAAGAAGAAGTTACTGAGGAAGATTATGCCGCTATGGAGCTAGAAAGCCTTATTTTGAATGAATTAGGGGAAGGAGGAGAAGAATCAACAAAAGAAACGACTAAACCAGAAAAACCCAAGCCTAATTATAGAAAGTTAATGTCTGCGGAAGATTTTGAAAATTTGATACTAAAAACATCCCATATACGTGATCGTGCTGTTTTAGAATTATTATGGTGGACAGGACTTCGGCCAATGGAATTATGCGAATTAAGAGTTAAAGACGTTGACTTGGTTAAAAGAAGAATTTACGTTAGAGGAAAAAGAGTAAAAGAAAGAACAATTTTAATGAACAGACGGCTTCAAAAAGTTTTAGAACGGTATTTAGAATGGAGAAACAAACAAATGGCTCCAACTGATAAACTGATTATAACCCCACGTAGCAAAGAGCCATTAACAAGTTCAGCTCTAGCAGGTCATTTAAGCCGTTTGCAAAGAGACAAACCAAGGAAAGAAAGGTTTACTACTCGAGATTTTAGAAGGAGAGCCATTATTAATTATTATTATTTAACTCGAGATATCGTCGCTACTCATCGTTTTTCAGGGATGAAATCTACAGCTGCGACAATGAACTTGATCAATCAGATCTTAGAAGAAAGAGGTGTTTCTTCGATAGAAGAATTAGCAGAACTAACAGAATTCAAAGATGGTCTAATTACTCCCACTCTGAAAGAAGAAGACGACAAGGATAAAGAAAAAGATCGAGAAAAGCTTAAAAATAAACCTCAAAAAATCACTATTCTATTGACTCCTGAGGAACAAGAACTAATAAGAAAAGCAGGGATTACACCTGCTTCAGCGATTCGTGGTATGTTGTCACTACGAGAATTTTATCAACAATTGGCACCTCAAGGTGTTAGCTTTGCAGCGGCGCCTAGCTTCGGGCAAGGTATGGCCGCAGCTACTGCACCTAGACCATCAGTTTCTTCAGCACCTAGAACTCCACGTCCACCTACTAATCGACCTAAAATGCCTTTGCCTAAGCCTGGTGGAGGAGGCGGAGGAGGTGCCTCTCCCGCAGCTTATATCTCTGAACTGAAAGAAATTCTTAAGAAACGTCGTCAAAAGGCAGACCAAGAAATTGCAGAAGCAGAGAAAAAAGAGAAAGAAGAAGAGGAGAAGAAAAAACAAGAAGTTGCTTCTGGTCCTCAACCGCCATCACCATCAGGAGGGCCACAGGTGGGTAGTCAACCAAAAATCACAGTTGTGAAAGAAGGTCCTAATGCACCTAAATTCTAACTTTATAGACTAGCTTCACCTCCCAGGAAGGTAGAAAAAATGAGATCTTCGGCCACTTTATATTTTTCTTTTTTATATATTTATTATTAAGATATATTGAAGAGGTATTGGGCTGGGTGGAGACTCCCTGTAACTATTCCAAAAAAAACCTGGTAAAAATTTTCTCTAGTTCATTTCTTACAAAAAAATGATTTTGAGATAACTATTCTTGGTAAAATATAAAACATTGCGAGAACAAGAAGTAGTTCACGTATTATAACCTTATTCTATTTTTAATAAATCAGATAAAATTATTGTTGGTTTTGTTTTTATTGAATTATTTGTATTATTTGTTAAGAAATTATATATAGGGATAAGATGTTCCTTATTTTTGTAGGAAAATAAAGTTTTAATCTTTTTTAGTAATAAATGTTCTTTGCGAGGGTATTATTACCCTGTAAGATACTGCATCTTCACTTCTTACAATTCTAACAACTTGACCTGGACGTCCACCTAATACTTTTATTGCGGGATCATCTTCTTTGATTTTTGGCAAGAAGTCTTTTGTAGTTGAATACTTTTCTAAAAGTTCTTTTTCTTCTTGTGGTGTAAGTAGTTCATGTAGGGGCACAAGTTCATGCTTATATATATCAAATACAGGATGGTTTTTCTCTAGAATTTGTAGGTTATTCAATGATGCTTCTCTTACAGCAGTATACGTGAACTTTTTACGAGCAATAATCATTCCGTGTTTAAAGTTATTTTCTTCTAATAATTTTTTGAATTCTCTTATGGTCGCGACTCTAACTATCTCTTCTGCAGGTATAAGTACTACAATATATTTATCTTCCTTAGGGTCTTTTGCGATTAAGAAATCTCCAAGTGTAGAAGAATAAGTTTTTAGTCCTTCACGATAAACTTTGTCACTTAGTGGAAGCGGTTCATAACCCATTCTCTTTACCATCTGTTTTGCTCCTGAGATTAGCCTTTCTTTGAGTTTTGTCTGCGCTACAGTATCTTCTCCGATCTCTTCTGCAGACATTATTTCTATCTCATATTCTTTTGCTTCTAATTTTGCATTTGGAGAAACTTTTCCAACGGTCAATAATGCAGCGATACTAGTTGGTTCAGACTGCATTTCTAAATATTCATTGAAATTACGTACGTCTCTGACTCCTACAGATGGAGATAATATAACACGAATGACTCCTTTCAAGTTACTATCAGGACCTCGTGCTTCTATGTCTATGTATCCTTTACTCTCATATTTTTTCTCGCTTACAGCTACGTTTTTGAAATAGTTTTCTAAGATTTTACGCGCTCTTTTGACTAAGGATGCTTCTTCTTTTTTAGAAATTCTTTTCTTTGCTTTTTTTGCTTTGGAAGTTGTTTCTGGACGGTCTTGTGGAGGTTCTAACTCCACATCCTCAATTGCTTGGATATTTGTCTCTTCTAAAGACTTTTTAGCGGACTCTGAAAAACCTAAGGTACTCGCCACGTAAACTTTATCTAATTTTTTCTTCTTTTTTAGATTAATTACAAAATCTATTTCTCTCTTGGACGGCCTTCTAGTGGGATGAAAAACGCGAACATAAATTCCTTTTTCTTTGTTTTCTAGGTCAGTATAAGATGGCTTTATTTGCCCAAGAGTGAGCTCTACTCCTAATTTTTCAGAAATAGTTTTTCTTATTTTTTCCCGATATTCTTTATCTTGTTGTTTGCTCATGAACTCACCCAAAATGGATACGGATCCCTCAAGTACTGCTCTTATCTCTGGTTTATATTAATAATCTTTTACGACTCAAAACCAACTACTTATTTGAATTAAAATAATTTTAGTTACCGCATTTAATTTATTCACAATAAAATTACTTGAAAAAACTTCTTTTTTCAGTTTCAAGGCGGGCGATTGTGTTTTGATAGCAATTCCTCCATAGTCTGATAACCGTGTTCTCTGGCTATAAATTCTAATGCTTGAACAGCTGAAGAACGAAGTGTTTCGTCTTGAGATTTCAAATATTTTGCTAATAATGCCAAGGACTTTAGATCAATCATCTGATATATTGAACGTAAAATGGTTTCTCTTAACTCCTCGTTATTTTCTTGCTGATGAAGAAGCCTTAGTAGTGGCATTATAGCTATAGGGTTTTTAAACTGCCCCAAAGACTCTACAAGTGTTGATAATACAAGCGGTTCTGTTTCATTAGAAAGCATATCGACAAAAGTGGGAATTACAACTGGATCGGCAATCCATGTTAATGATTGAATCGCAGCAACTTTAGCAAGATAATAATCATCATTTTTAACAATCTCCAATAATGGATCTATTGCTTCCTTAACTCGCACCCTCCCCAAAGCAAATGCAGCTTTTCTTCTTTCTTCAGGGTTGGGAGATTTTAACTTAGCGATCAAATCTTCAGCAGAAGACATCAGAAATAATAATGTTTTTGTTAGATAAAAGATTTCTCAGAAATAATGCAATCGTACGCAGATCTCATTTCTGGTTTATTAAGACATGTTAATTTTACTGATTCCTTTATTAAAAGCTCTTTTTTAATGGCGCTCCCAAGACCATAGTTACCTAATTGTCTGTTACTCTTAACTACACGATGACAAGGAATTAATGGTGCTAAAGGATTATTGGCCATTACGGAACCAACAAATCTAGCAGCTCTTGGTAATTGTGCGATTTTAGCTATGTCTCTGTAGCTAGCTACTTTTCCCCACGGAATATTTCTAACTGCTTGAAGAACTTTTTTTTCTTTCTCAGATACTAAAATATATCCTATCTTTATTTTCAATGATTTTTCCCATGCATCTTTATTTCCAGTAAAAATCCCATGAATTAACATATTTGTTACATCATTCATCTCAAAGTCATCATATACCTCTAATGAGATAATAAAGCTATTTTTTTTTCTTCTGATATTTAGAATATCATATAGCTTATTTAGTAGGTCTTTTTCTTTTTCCCTAGGTAGGACTGATGCAATTACATACCCTGAACTTGTTTCTGCATGCCCTACAAATATATCTTGAGTTTTAGAAATAATGATCTTAACTTTTAAGATTTTCATCGTCTAAGTTTGTTATTAGTTATCGTGGTAATCAAAATATTGTTTTGATTTTGGTCTTTTTTATGTACAAAATAGTAATGAATTATGCAAAAATGTGTTATGAACCATAATTAAATTAAATAAATTGATAATTGGTTTTTAGATATCAATGAATTAGAACTTAATAGTGGTGTTCAATGATTTCCGAAGAAGAAAAGAAAGAAAGAATTCGTGTGCGTGACGCTTTTACCCGTTTGACACTTAAAGTCGGTGGAGAAGCAGGCATGGGTATTTTCGCCTCTGGTGAGATGTTTGCCAAGGCTTGCGCACACGCCGGTTATGAGGTCTTTACTTACACGGAATACCCATCACTTATCCGTGGTGGTCATAATACGTACCATGTTCGTGTCGCTAACGAGCCCGTCCGTTCCCAAGTAAGACACGTAGATATTCTTATTGCTCTTAATGAAGAGACAATTCATCTTCATATGGACGAAATGAGTGAAAATGGGATCATCTTATATGACACAAATAAAGTTCGTAATTGGACACCGGAACTTTCACCCCGGGATGATGTCAGGTTCTTAGGAATCCCAATGCTAGACTTAGCAATGAAAGCAGGTGGAACAAGAATTACAAAAAATGTTGTGGCAGTTGCTGCTGCGATGTCTTTAGTAGGTCTACCCGGCCATTATTTAGATGACATAATTAGATCCCAGTTCCGAAAGAAGCCCGATGTAGCAGAGATGAATATTAAAGTAGCTAAAGCGGGTTATGATTTCGCCACTAAAGAGATAGGTGAAAAATTCAAGATCCAACTAGAACCCAGGGAAGATAAAAGAAAAATGCTCATAAGTGCTGTTGAAGCTATTGGGATGGGATTAATTAAAGGTGGATTAAAAGCATATTTTGGTTACCCCATGACCCCTGCTACAGGCGTTCTGACGTTTTTAGCTCAGCATCAAAGAGAATATGACTTAATTGCTTTTCAAGTAGAAGATGAATTAGCTGCGATTAATTTTTCAATAGGCGCCAACTTAATGGGTGTTCGGGCAGCAACTGGAACTTCTGGTGGTGGTTTTTCTCTAATGGTTGAGGCTTTTGGCTTAGCTTCTGCAGCAGAAATTCCAGTAGTAATTATTGAAGCTATGCGTCCTGGTCCTTCAACTGGACTTCCCACATGGACTGATCAGGGAGATCTGTCATTTGTTACATTCGCATCACAAGGTGATGCACCTAGAGTAATTTTAGCGCCTGGTGATCCAGAAGAACATTTCTATTTATCTTTCAAAGCGTTAAATATTGCTGAAAAATACCAAATGCCCGTTGTTGTTTTGACAGATAAATGGTCTGTTACAAGTCAAGCAACTGTTGAACCATTTGACATGTCAAATCTTAAAATTGACCGTGGAAAACTTATCACAAAAGAAAATATTGAAGATTACTTGAAAAAATATGGAGAATACAAAAGATATATGTTTACAGAAGATGGTATTAGCCCTCGTTCGATACCAGGAACACCTAACGCTACATATAGAGCAACCGGAAACGAACATGATGAATATGGTCATATCAGTGAAAGTGCAGAAAATCGAATTAAAATGATGGAAAAAAGAATGAAAAAGCTCGAAACCTTGAAGAAAAACAAGGACGACTGGCCAGATCCACAGATATTCTTACATCCAGTTGAAGAAGCAGATGTGACGTTTATTTGCTGGGGAAGTAACAAACATATTGTTTTAGAAGCTGCTAAACACTTAGAGTTTAGAGGTGTAAAAGCATCAGTAATTCATGTGAGTCATGTATGGCCATTCCCAACAGAGTTCTTTAAGGAAGTTATGCCAAAAGCTAAGAAGACAATTGTTGTTGAGACTAATTATTCTGGACAGTTTAATAGGTTATTAAAACAAGAGACAGTAATGAGCCCAGATCACTTGTTTGTGAAATATGATGGAAGACCTTTCTATCCAGAAGAAATATGCTTAAAAGCATGGAAAATATTAGAAGGAAAAAAATAAAGAATTATTAATCTTAAAAATATTTTTCCCCTCCAAAAATAAAGAGACACCACTATTATTCTCTTTTATTTTAAATTCTTACTACAAACATTTAAAATTTTTAAAAAAGAAAAAATTACGTATGGAAAGAAATGATGAAAAAGTATGGGATAAATTGTTAACAATAGCAATGAAGGATGGAATCATTACTGAAGAAGAGGAAAAAGTATTAGGAACCATTTTAAAATCAATGGAAGAATTCCAATCTGCACTTAAAAAAGCAAAAGAAGATAATATTCTTACTCCTGCAGAAGAAAAAGAATTACTTCATCTAAGGGAACAAATATGGGAAAAAGCATATACTGTTGCAAAAGAAGATAAAAATATCTCAATAGATGAACATCAGTTGCTAATAAAACTCGCAAGATTACTATCAAGTCTAAAAATAGAATAAAAAATAAACCATATCCTAATTAGAAAGTATTTTATCTAAAAATTCAAAATATCTTTTTGTTTCAGGATAATTGTTATACAAAGAATTAACAAATTTTTCCCCATTCAAATAAAGATAATACGGTTTTTTTGGATTAAGCTCTTCTTCTTTAAAAGGATATATACTCCACAGTTCTTTTCTTTGGGCTTCTAAGAGAAAATGAGCTCCCATTATTCTCTCAAATACTGTTTTAATATAAGGAAGACCATATTGTTTAAAAAATTCCTCTCTCATTTCTGAACGATTAAAATGATGGGCCATGATTACTTCTTTACCAAGATCTAAAAGCATTTCTAAAACACCAATAAACGCATTTATTTGACTTTGTTCTGTTTTGTGATGGTAAAAACCAATCCCATCTAAAAAGATAACATCTGCTTCTTTTCTTAACAAATAATTCATAGACTTTGGATTTGTTGCACCTTCTATATCAGAACTAAAAAGTACTTTTTTATCATAATTGTGGTCAGTTATTAATATCCCCACCACATTTCCTCTTTTTTCATTATATCCGTGTGGTAATGGACTTGATATCTCAATTTCAACATCTTCTAGTAATATAGAAGTATTTTCTGCCGGATGCAAAGATATATTTTCTGGTAATGGCCTCTCCCATAAGTATCTTGCTCTCTTTATTTGATTCCATGTTACATATTTGGGGGATATTGCAAATAACATTTTTTTAGATAATACTTTTTTTTTCTCATGTTCTTGAAATATTATCTGGAAAGTTTGTTTGTGCTTTTTTATAGAATGATAATAAATCTTTTCATGGATATATTTATTTGTAAACTCAAGTTTTCTTTCCCATGGGATAGTATAATGATCTCCATGGTAATGAGTCATAAAAATAAGATCTGCACTAGATGATAATCGCAATATTTTTTCTCTCAATAATTTTGCAATTGTTATCTCGAAAGGATGTGGCACAAATCCTTTCTTTATTGGAGCTAAACTTACGGATGGATCTATTAAGATATCATATTTTTGTTTAATCTTTATTAAAAAAGAAAAACCTCTAACACCTATAGATTCATTAGATAAGGGGATTATTTTTATATTTGGAGTAACTTTTAACTCATACATCATTAGCAATTTTATTATTGATTTAATTAAATGTTAAAATCTTAATGAAAGACAAGTTAAAGCTCCTTCACATTTTTCAAATTCTGTCATTTTTAGAGTAAAAACATCAAACCCATGCTCATTAATCATTTTTATTAGCTTATCATGACCTTCAGACATAATTATTATGTCATTCATAGCTAAAGTATTTGCGCCATACTCTTCTCCATCAGGAACCACTATTACTTCAAAGTCTCTTAGTAATGGGTGAGAAGCATACTTCTTTGTAGAAACAAAGATTCCCTCTCCTAAATAAGTAACATAACTTTTAAGATGCACAATTGATTTGTCTTCGATCGTGTCAATCTTAACTCCCAGCCACTCTTCAGTTTGTCTTATGCCTTCCATGTTTGTCCTTGAGGTAACACCACTAATCAGACGGTCATTTAAATGAATTACATCTCCCCCTTCAATAGTACCTGGTGTTATCACTCTTTTTACGGATTTATAATCTTTCAAAACATTTTCAACCGCATTTTCTTCTCCTTGTCTAGTTTCTTTTGCTAATCTAGTAATAACCGCTTTATCTTTATGAATAACCGCAGTATCCTCAATAAAACAAGAATCAGGATAATTATTATCCTTATGGAGTAAAATCGTTTCAATACCTAACTCTTCCAAGAGCTTTCTGTAATTAAAATGCTGTTCTCTTGCTTTTTGGATATCAAGATCCTTATAATTTGGATGTGAAGAAATACAACTTTTGTAAGTATCTGGCACTTCTCTTAAAATAGCTCTCTTGAATTGCATACAAATACACCTTCAAATATATTAGTAAACTACTCCTTTATTTCGCAGGGTGTTTCCTGTTTCATCAAGAGCATTTGCCCCGTAATCACTTCCCTGTAAGAAATGGTTCGGGGTAAGTGTTTTTATCTCTACAGGCTATACAGGGTTTCCCGCCCTTGTCTTGAGAATGTTTAAAGATGCATTATAGTCTCTGTCTAATTCGTATTGTATTTGTATTTTATAGTTATCATAACTCAAACAAACTATGTATGCATGAAAGCTATTACCAACTATTTATAAAAGATTATCGGATTTCATACCATCACTTACGGAAGGGGAATTCCCACCAATAGAGTTAAACATCGCTCTCCAGAAAATGAAAAAAAAACAAATAATTTAATACTTCAAGTGTTGTAGCGTCCTTTCTTAATGTAAATATTTTGACAAAGTGAACATGTCAAACTTCAATAATAAAATAAAAATTATGTTAGGATTTTCTTTGAGAAAGCCAAATCATATCCTATCAAAAAGTTTTTTCTCTCTAAAGTCCAAAGTTGTGGAACGAAAATATTTCAAAGGGGTACAATTAGATTTACTTGAGTCAAATGAAAAAAGTCGTGATAACAACACATGGCATATTTACTTTATCACAAAAAAAGTTAGAGCCAATCCATGTGTTCTCCAACGATGAGGAAGCCGCAAAAATTCTTACCGCAATACGGTTAAAAAAACAGGAAGATTTTCCATCTGAAAAAATAAAACAAGTACTTGGTGAAGAACAAGTCATAACTCATCACCCTGGCCTCGCAAATATAATGAAAGAGTTAGGCATTGAAGTCAAAGAAAACCATGAAGATATAGAGTTAGCTAATGCTATAAGAAACAAAAGAAAAATGATTATAGAAGCAGGAATAATTTCGGAAAATGAGTACTCGGAGAGCGTTCAAAAAAGAGTTATCGAATTAACATCATACTTACTACAAAGTGCCAGTGAAGGTAGAGATAAACTAGTTGTACAAGCTATTCTTTTCTTAGATGACTTAGATAAAATGACGAATCTTGCAGTAGTTAGAATAAAAGAATGGTATGGTTTACATTTTCCTGAATTAGAACGAAAAGTAGAAAATCCTGCTACTTACTGCAGGATTGTCGCATATGTTGGCCCAAGATCACAATTTAGTTTTGATAAATTAAAAAAACTAAACTTACCAGATAATAAAGTAAATCAACTATTAGAATTAGCAAAGCAATCCATGGGTGGAGATCTTAAAGAAGAAGATTGGTATCCACTAAAAGATTTATCTATTGAAACATTAGCTTTAATGGAGCAAAGAAAAAAAGTTGAAGAATGGATTGACCACGTAATGGGAGAAATTGCTCCTAATCTAAAAACAGTTGCTGGTTCCTTAGTAGGAGCCAGGTTAATAGCATTAGCAGGTTCATTAGAGGAACTAGCCAAAAAACCAGCTTCTAAAATTCAGGTACTTGGCGCAGAAAAAGCGTTATATAGATCACTAAGAACAGGCACTGCTCCACCAAAGCATGGCGTAATATTTCAAATGCCAGTTATTGGTAAATCTCCTTGGTGGATAAGAGGTAAACTTGCTCGTTTCGTAGCTGCAAAAATAGCTATTGCCACAAGGCTTGATGCATTTGGAGGAGAATTTTACGGAGAAAATTTAGTGGAACAAATAAATGAAAGACTAGAAGAGCTCAAAAAAGCCTATCCTACCGCTCCTGCTGGCAAAACACCTATACGTGTTTTACCTAAAGGTGCCTTGAAAAAAGGAGCTTTAAATAAAGGTAAAAAACATGGGAAACCCGGAAAATATAAGGGAAAGAGCAAAAAGTCTAAGAAAAAAGGAAAAGGAGGACATAAAAAATGAATACCGTAGAACAAGTACATAAAGATATTCCTATTTATTGGATTGATCTTCCAGATGGAAAATCCTTAGCCACAATAAACTTAGTACCAGGAGAAAGAGTTTATGGTGAGAGACTTGTTCAAAGAGCAGGAGTCGAATATAGAACATGGGACTATCGAAGATCTAAATATGCCGCAGCAATATTAAGTGGGCTGTCACCAGACTTAATCAAACCAGGACACAAAGTACTGTACCTAGGCGCTGCAACTGGAACAACTGTTAGTCATGTATCAGATATAGTTGGTAAAGATGGCATAGTATATGCAGTAGAATTCTCTCCAAGAATGGTACGTAACTTAACATTATTATCACATAAAAGAAAAAACGTTGTTCCTATTTTAGGAGACGCAAGATATCCTGCTACTTATTCAGATATTGTTGAAGAAGTAGATATTGTTTATGAAGACGTAGCTCAGCCATTCCAAGCAGATATTTTTATTTCAAACATTAAAATGTATCTTGCCAAACATGGAAAAGCATTCTTAGCAATCAAAGCAAGAAGCATTAGTCAAGTAGATGAACCAAAAGTAGTATATAAAAAACAAGAGGAAATTATTCAAAATGCTGGGCTAAAAGTAATTGAAAAAATAGACATATCAAAATACCATAAGGATCATGAAGTGTTCATAACTACGTTCTAATGAATATTTTAAGATTAATCTTAAGAAGGCAGGTTAAAAAGGCAGGAATAAAAGTGTCGAATGGATCTGAATTTAACCTAAAAAAATCTCGATTAGAGCGTTTTTTACAATTTGAGATAGATAATATAAATAACCATCTTCCTAAAGTTACCCTGCCATTAAAAATACTTTTAGAACATCCCGAGCCTAGCTATATTTGTCGAGATGGAACAAAAATAAAAATGAGTACAGAAGAGATAAAATTCATCTCAACTCTTATCCCATCTATTGAGTGGAATAGTGTTAAGCTTCCAATTATTTTGCTACGGAGAAGGGATCTGGGGAATGGGGCATATACTATTGCAGAATCGATGCAAAACTTGTATATTATTAAAAAACTGTTAGGAGAAGAAAAGAGTTGGTGGGAATTTAGATATACTAACCCATCATTTGTAGTTTATAAGCCCATGTTAAAAGAGATTAGAAAGATTTTACCATCCACATCAGTGATAGGAATAGCTTAAAAAGTTGTATTTATAAAACCATAATTAGATAAATCATTAATAACACAAATATCACTGATAATTTAAGGAAGGAATTCCCTTTTAAAATTGTGAGAAAATCCCCCAGATATGAAAAAAGAAAAAAAGATTACTATTATAGAAAAGCGAAACAAAAAGGATACCGTTCCAGAGCATCTTTCAAATTACTAGAGATTCAGAAAAAATTCAAAATTATGAGGAGAGGTGATAAAGTAGTAGACTTAGGTGCAGCACCTGGGGGATGGTTACAAGTGGCTAGTGAGATTATAGGGAATCAAGGGACAGTAATAGGAATAGATCTGAAACCAATCTTGCCTTTAGAAAATTTAACTAACGTAATAACATTAGTGGGAAATGCTGAAAGCCCCTTGATACAAACAAAAATAATTCAGATATTAAAGGGTAAGGCAGATGTAGTTTTATCAGATATGGCACCAGATGTATCTGGAAACTGGAACTTAGATCACTCACGTCAAATAAGCTTAGCTTATTTAGCTTTAGACATAACAACTAAAATATTGAAACCTAAAGGTAACTTTGTAGTAAAAGTATTTATGGGAAGCAATAGCCAAGAATTTACTGACTCTGTTAAACAAAAATTTGAGCATATAAAACATTTTAGACCACAAGCAACAAGGCAACAAAGTGCTGAAGAGTATCTAATATGTACTGGATTTATGGGAGAATAACATGAATAAGAAGTATTTTGAGGAAAAAGAAGAAATAAAAGAAATAAACGGTGTTCCAGTCATTAAGAAAAAGGAAGCCAATGCCATTTTTTGGGTTCCGAAAGCAAATAGAATTTATGACGCACCTGCTTTTTTTAATCCTTTAATGGGATTGAACAGAGATTTTAGTTTAGTAGCTAATTCTGTGGTTATAAGAGAAATTGGAAAACCAGTATTTGTTTATGAACCATTAGCAGGAATTGGTGTACGTGGCGTAAGAAACTTATTATCACTTAAAAATCAAATCGATCGATATGTTTCAAACGACATAAATCCTATTGCCGCAAGTATTGCAAAAGCTAATGCCTTAGAAAATAAAGTAAATTTAGAAGTAACATTAGAAGATGCTAGATGGCAAATTGCAGAGTTCCGTAAATCAGACACTATTTTTCCAAATGTTATAGATCTAGATCCGTTCGGTTCACCAACACCTTTTCTTGATGCTTTATCTTATGGCTTTTCTAGAAATAGTTATCTTTACGTTACAGCAACAGATATGGCACCATTATGTGGAGTATATCCTGAAACATGTTTTATAAAATATCACTCATATCCATTAAGAATTTATCAGTGTCATGAAGTTGCAGTGAGAATATTATTTTATACCGTTGCTTTAACTGCAGCAAGAAGAGGATATGGGATAAAACCTTTATTTTCCTATAGCACAGATCACTATATTCGAATAGGAATAAAACTTGAAAAAGGCAAAGAAAAAGCAAAAAATACGTTAAAAAATACTGGTTTTATTTACTATTCATTAAAAACAGATCATTTCTATATAACCGATTTTAAAGAACAAAAAATGCAAGGAAAATTGAGAATGGATTCTGACAAAACTTTTGAAAAAGTTGGTCCTATCTGGACAGGAAAGCTAGGTGATGAAAATTTTCTGTCAGAAATGATAAAAAATGCAGAAAAATTACCTTTATACCAAAAAGATCGTTTTGTAAAAATTGCCACTACATTAGTTCAAGAGATTAATGCACCGCTTCTTTTCTATAGGACTGATAAAGTAGCAAAAGGCATCTCAGGAAACTTACCTCCAAAAAAATTAGTAATAAAAAAACTAAGAGAACGAGGATTCAAAGCAGTTGAAACCCATTTTCATTCTCAAGGAATTAAAACAGATGCAGATTATGAACAATTTAGACAAATCCTGTCTGAATTAATCCATAGGTAAAGAGTAATCCTATGTATATAACAAATCTTTCTTTATTTATTAATAAGAAAAAAGGATGATAGAATGAATCAAAAACCAAGGGAAGCAGGGGTCGATGAAGCAGGTAGAGGGCCCGTATTAGGACCCATAGTTTTTGGTGCGGTAGCATTAACAGAAGAACAAAGAAGGATTCTTGAAAAAAAAGGGGTTACTGATTCTAAAGGGGTTAGTAAGAAAAAAAGGATAAAACTATATGATATTATCAAAGAAAATTCATTGGCTACAGCAACAGTACATTATTCTGCTAATAAGATAGATATACTCAGAAAAAAAATGACTATGAATGAAATTGAAGTACAAGGCTTCATAGAGGTAATTATAAAATTAGCAACAAAAGTAGATGTGATTTATTTAGACGCAGCTGATGTCAATCCTAAGAGATTTGAAGAAAAAATTCAACAACACTTTAATCCAAAAATAATTGCAAAACATAAAGCAGATAAAAAATATGTAGTAGTGGGCGCTGCTTCTATACTAGCAAAAGTAGAGAGAGACCGGGTAATTAAAGAAATAGAACGCAAAATTGGTGAAGAAATAGGTTCAGGTTATCCTGGAGACGAAAAAACACGTAAATTTCTAAAAAATTATTATATAAAACACCGTTCATTTCCTGATTTTGTAAGGACTTCTTGGGTAACAATAGAAAACATATTAAAAGAAATCAAGGAAGGAAAAAAACAGAAAAAATTAGATGAATTTTTCTAATCAACATGTCAAATATTGATTTCAGACTTTCCTTAGTATCAATGTCAAAACGTCTTCATCTTCTAAAACATGATCTAAATGAACCACTTGTCCTGGGTGTTTTGCAGATTTACCCCAAATTCGAGCGTATCTAAATCGTTGTTTAAACGTTTTATGAATCTTATCGCATACATCTCCAACAGTACTGTTTTTCAGCATTATTAATGGTTCATCATAATCTGGTTCTCCACCTTGGGGTTTTAAATAAATTCGGATTAATTCTAAAGTGTCAATTATTTTGTCCCTCAATAGATCGATGTTTTTTCCTGTCTCTGCACTTATCAAAATAGCTTCTTCTGGTAAGCCTTTTGTGAGTTCTCTAAGCATTTCTTCATCGACTAAATCCATCTTATTTACGACAATAAGTCCCTTAATATAAACACGGTTTCCCTCTAAAACATCTATTACTTCTTCAATAGTCGGATCTCCACGAATGGTAACATCAGCATTTATTATTTTATATTCACGCATTACTTCTTTAATTGTCTTCTCAGTTGTTTTTGTTAATTCTTTAAGGGTAGAAATTGCGATTCCGCCTCTCTCTGTTTTCTTAATAACGATATCTGGAGGCTTTTGATTTACTCTGATACCCACGTGATAAAGCTCTTTCATGATCAACTCCAAATGTGTTTTCCACTCGAAAATATCTAAAACGATTAATATTAAATCAGAAGAACGAGCAACTGAAAGAACCTCTTTTCCACGGCCTTTTCCCATAGAAGCACCGCTTATAATCCCTGGAAGATCTATTATTTGGATTTTAGCACCACGATGATACATTATTCCAGGAATTGCATCTAACGTAGTAAAAGCGTAATGCGCTACTTTACTCTGTTTATTAGTTAAACGTGATAAGATAGTTGACTTTCCAACTGAAGGAAGACCAATTAATGCAACACTTGCATCCCCACTTTTCTTAACATCAAAACCGCCACTCCCCCCAGATCGGCTCATCGCACGTTCCATCTGTTCTCTCTTTAAACGAGCAAGTTTGGCCTTTAAACGCCCAACGTGGTGTTCAGTTGCCTTATTATATTTAGTACGCCTTAGTTCTTCTTCAATTTCTCTAATCATGTCTTCAGTAGTAGACACTACGCACCACGCCCTTCAAAAACGTAATTTGAACAAAACAATAAAAGAAAATCGATACGCTACATTAAAAATAAGCTCTTAATCCGATTTTATATGGTTTTCTTAAAGCGTTTTTTCCATAAGAACAAAGTTGTTGTTATGATTAATGCGATTAATAATCCACCACCTAAAACATAGCCAAGTATATTATTATCTGTAGAGCTGAGGTTAATGGAACTATTTAGAATTGTTATCTCTACTTTATTTGAATAATTGCTTTCCCCTTTAAGATTAACAGCGGTTACAACATAATAATATTTCCCATCATTTGTTATACTTTTATCAATAAATATGGTTTCAGTTGAATCACCAATTAATTCATAATTATTATTTTCACTCGTAGAACGATAAATCCTATAAAAATCCACTTCAGAATGATTTTGGTCTATAGGAGCATTCCATTTCAACGTAACAGCATAATTACTAACTGTTGCTGTAAGTTGGACGGGAGCATTAGGAGGCAATAAATAACTGGTAGTAATAATCGTTGTTGTAGGTGGACTTAAGTTGTTAGAAAAGTCAACTGCATAAATAGTGTATAAATATGTTGTATTATCTTTTAGTCCTTTGTCTTCAAATATTTCAGTTGTTAGATTGGCGATAAATGTACCATTCCTGTAAAGAACATAATGTGAAAGATCAGTGTCTTTGTTTTTATCCCAGCTAAGTAAAACGTTTATTGACTTAATTATTACTGCTTTAAAGTTTAATACTGGTGTTGGCGGAACCGTATCAATACCTTGAATAAGATTGATAAACACATCTACAGGATAATGGTCTGAACCAGTATCTGCATGTTCTGTATCTCCCACTGTAGAGTTTACAAGCATATTACGAGTAAAGAATTCATTAACGAAGATAAAGTCAATTCTTGATTCTCTGGTTGGATCCTGATGCCCATAAGTATATCCTGGGTCATCTGGATTTAATGTTCTGAAAACATCAGTGAAATTATGATAGTAAGATCCATGAGGATTACCATTTTCGATTAGCATACTTACTGGACCCGTTCCAAGATCACCTTCCGGAGCCAAATCACCAGTATCTTGTGGAGAAAAAGAATTAAAGTCACCTAACAATATTACTGGTTCTCCATAAGGAATTTGGCTATCCATATAGTTAATTAAGCCCTCCATTTGTGCTTCTCTTTGTGCTTCGTATTCTTCTCCTGCAAAGGCTTTTAAGTGAATTGCAATTAAATTAACTGTTTTCCCATCAATATTAATTTTTGCATGAACAAAATCGAAATAAATTACACTACCATTGTCTAATGTAACATAATTAATATCATATACTTTTTCTATTTCATAACGACTCATTATTGCATATCCTTGAGTGGGATAATAAGAAGTATGATCAACCCAAGACCAATTATAAGTTTCCTCTCCAATACTTTTCCAATAATTATTAATCTGAGTTAAATTATCCCTGAAAATAGTTTCATTGTTATCATCCCAGGTTCCCGTCTCAATACAAACAAGTATATCTGCGTTTTCTTCTTCTACGACTTTCATCCAGTCTGGATTTTCACCACTTGCTTCAACATTATAAGTCATTACTTTGAAAAGCTCACTTCTATAAACATCATTAATAACAAAAACCGTTATTGAAGTATATCCTTTATTTCCAGAAATATCCGTAGCTGTAGCTGTTAAATTATAGATACCATCTTCAAAACTTGTAGTGTTCCATGTATATGTTGAACTATTACTTACAAGAGACCCATTGATAAATAATTCATACTTTTCAATCTGTGAATTATCTGTCGCATTAATCATCACATTAATTGTACCAGAAACATTTGTTCCATTAGTAGGATAAACAAATTTTACTATTGGTGATGTATTATCAATCTCCATTCCACTAAATGGAGTCGGTGTTACATCACTTAGCCAATCATTGGGAGAATCTGTATCAATAACTGATCTTCTAGCAATTGAGTTCCCAGTTTCAGCATAAATATTCCATCCTTCTAAATAATTTTCATATGCAACTTGATCAATAATAGTCTCATTTCCATCTTTTAAAATAACAATATCACCACTATTTGAAAGAGCTAAGTTCATACCAGAAATGTTTGGATGATTATTAAACAGATTATAAAAACCAGTATCATCTTTTGCTATTATCAGATAAGACTTAGCAGGCATTATTGCTGTAGGAATTGTGAAATTATTGTAATTATCACTTAATATCCATCCAGTTATATTTAATGTATTTTCGGTAGGATTAAATAACTCAATCCATTCTTCTACAGTATCGTCTCCAGAAGTATCATAATACACTTCACTTATTAGGATGTTAGGACTTGAAGCAGATACAGACATTATTTTTAAATGAAATATTACAGAAAAAAGTATTAATGCCAAAACAAATAATGTTGAGATCTTTTTCTTTTTGTTTCTAATTTTAATACCTCTCATTCCTAACCACTCCATAAGTTATTTGGAGTATTACAAGAACTTATCTTCCACTCATCAATATTACTATTCTTTTTT
>JAMOVR010000361.1 GCA_027061945.1 Candidatus Heimdallarchaeota archaeon | reverse complement strand
GTCGTCTGTCCTTGGCATCCATATTTTTCAGAATTATTAGGTGAAAATTCTCCTGCTGGCCATTTTGCTAGACTTGATGCTAGGGATTTTTCACATTCTATATTTGGGTTGCTGAGTTATCCTGAAAAGGATAGGTTTATGTCATCTATAAATAAAGCAAAAAGATATGATTGGAATATAGTTGTCCGTCCTGTGGTACAAGCTTTAAAATCTTTTGGTTTATAACTTACTATTATGGGTAAACTTTTACTTTTTTTACTTTTTATTATTAACGCCATTTATTCTTTTTTTCATCCCTGGTTTGGCGTCACTATAGGATATTTGTTTAATATTCTCGGTCCCCAATATATTTGGTGGTGGCATTTCCAGGGTCTGAGAGGCTTCTATCTTATAGCAACACCGACTTTGGCTGGCTTTTTCTTTATTTTTTTTCGAGGTCTTTTGAATGTTGATATTATAAAAAACAAGAGAGTTTTCTTTGCTATTCTCTACTTTCTTTTTGTTTTTTTATCCTACTTCTGGGGGCCATATGTTGATATAGTAAATGAGTGGCGCTTTTATGAACCTTATCAAGTCCTAGTCCTCATGTTGAAGATTTTTATTTTTTATTTGGTTGGCTTGTTAACTATTTCTACTTCTAAAAAACTTCGAATTTTTTCTTTTGTTTTGCCTTTAGCTGCTCTTTATTTAATTTATTGGGCTAATATGCAATATTTGTCTGGTACCTTCTTTTTGAGGTTGAGAGGACCCAGGGATATTGCTGGTGCTGGCTTGTATAGTGATGAAAATAATTTTGCAATGTTATTCGTTACTAGCATCCCATTTTTGTTTTATTTTGGCTGGTATTTTAAGCGCTGGTATTTGAGACTTTTGTTTTGGTTAGCTATTCCCTTTGCTTGGCATGCTATATTTCTTACTGCTTCAAGGGGAGGATTACTGGGAGCTGTGCTTACTAGTTTTCTTGCCGGATTCCGCTGCCCCAAAAAAATGGTAGGAATAATATTAATCCCCATTTTTTTTCTGGCCTATTTTTGGCAAGGTGGCTCGGTCTTGAAACATAGGGCTGAAACTATTAAATCATATAAATACGAACCGGCTGCAAAGACTCGTCTTGAGGCATGGGAAGCGGGGATAAGAATGGTTTTCTCTCACCCTTTTACGGGGGTAGGGTTAGCATCTTTTGGTCAAGCTTTTCCTGATTTTTCAGATAAAAAACCACGCTTGGCTCATAATACTTTTATTCAAATAGCTGCTGAGTCAGGAATATTTGCTGTTACCTCATATATACTGTTTATGTTCTTTTGCTGTTGGCACTTGTATAAGTGTAGAGATTTGTTCTCTGTACGATCTTTTGAGTACTATTTGTGTGATGCTACTTTAGTTTCATTATGTGGTTTTTTATTTTGCTCTCTTTTTCTCACATTAGTTTTTTTTGAAATCCAATTTTATCTTGCTATTATTGCAAATACTTTGGTGTACTTATCTCGACAAAAAGTGCGGTTGAGTGGATAACATAAATGACTAACAATTTTATTTTTAGTCTTGATTTTTTTCCAAAAATAGGAGGAGCTCATTGTTGGCTTTACAATGTGGGCAGATATTGGCCTGAACCTATATGTGTAATAACCTCATCTTACAAAGATGCTTTAAATGAACAATTTTTATTTGATGCCAAGTCCCATGGTTCTATTTTAGAAATTAAAAGATATTCTTTCGGTTTTAAATCTTTAGGATTAGATTACTGCTTTTTCAAAAATCTTGCTATTTTAGCAAAACTTTTGAAAAATTCTCCTTCTCCTTCGATTTTTCATGTTATTAGAGCCATTCCTGAAGGTGCTATTTTAGCATTATTAAAAAAGCTTTTTAAGGATAAGTTAAAGTTTTTTACTTATGCACATGGTGAAGAATTTTTAATTGCTCAAACTAGTCGTCAACTTAAATTTCTGACTAGTTTAGCATTGAAATATACAAATAAAGTGATAGCTAATAGTTTCTCAACAAAGAAATTGATAGTTCCCTTTTGTGATTTATCAATTGTAGAGGTTGTCCATCCCGGAGTAGATTATCATAGATATCAGCTATCATCTGAAAAAAGATATTTTGATAGAAAAAAACTAGGACTTTCGGATGAAAGTATACTTTTAATTACAGTTGCTCGGCTGGAGGCTAGAAAAAATCATGCTGCTGTAATGAAAATTATGGCAGAGTTAAGACAGAAAGGATATCCACTTTATTATCTAGTTATTGGTGATGGAGAAGAGAGAAAAAAACTTGAAGAATTAACAAAAGATTTAAATATAGATCCATATGTAAAATTTTTGGGTTGGGTTGACGAGACGGAAAAAGTTAATAAACTTTGTTGTTCTGATATATATGTTATGCCATCTATCAGGAAAGGACCTATGATCGAAGGGTTTGGTATTGTTTTTATAGAGGCAGCGGCCGCTGGACTTCCTGCTATATCAGGTAATGTAGGAGGACAACCGGAAGCCGTTTTAGATAAACGTACAGGATTTGTTATAGATGGAAATAATTTATTTCAACTTAAGGTTGCATTGGAAAGGTTGATTGTTGATACAGAAATGAGACAAAATATGGGACTCAAAGCTAAAAAATGGGCTAAAAAACATGACTGGCACATCGTTGCACGAAAGATTTTTAATATTGTGCGAAATTAATTCTACCTGATATGTCAGGGGGCGGAAATGAAGATCTCTATATATACTTTTGTACGTAATGGAATTTATTATGATTTTCATGTTGTTGATATGCTAAAACATCATTTGGATTTTGCTGATGAAATCATTGTTAATGAAGGATATTCTTCTGATGGGACTTATGAATTAATCACTAAAATTAGTCCTAAAATTAAGGTCTTCAGAAATCGTTGGGATGATAGTGATCCAAAAAGTTGGTCTCGGAAATTTAAGGATACTGCTCGACGTTACTGTTCAGGAGATTGGTGCATATTATTGGATGCAGACGAATTTATTCCAGAATGGGAGTTTGATCGCATTCGTAAGCAATTAGAAAATACAGATCTTTTGGTTTTTCCTCTAAAATATCTTAACTTTTATGGCAACTATAAAGTATTAAATACCAATCCCAAAAAATTTAAATGGCCTTTTATAAAATACACAGTTCATAGAAATATTCCCAATATCGAAATTTGGGGTGATGGATCAAATGTACGTGTTCAAGGGACAGATTATGAGGATAAAACCATATATGGTAGTATTCTTGCTGAGGTTCATCATTTTGGTTTTGTTCGTGATCCTGCTAGACTCAGAGAGAAATGGAGGAAACAATATTTAAGAAACTTTAAAAGAAAGTGGGATTGGTTACCTGGATTTCTTTTTAGATTATTTCCTCATAGATGGGATGACCCTTATTTTTTGAATGATCTAGAGATTTATGAAGGTCCTTATATTCGAGCTGTAAGGGAGAATCCTCAAGAATTTGTTAGGGATAATTTCTATTTATATCGACTTCTAAAAGAAAAAAAACAGCAAAAGAAAAAATGAAAATTTCTATTCTTTATTCTTGTACAGAAAAGTACTTTCCCTATTTAAAGCTGAGTTTGAATAGTATTCCGGTCTTTTCTTCCTTAGAGATTGTAGTCGTAGTTAATCAGGGTTTAAAGAAGAGGTGTAAAAGCCTACTAAAAGGGCAATTATTGCCGGGTTTAAAAATTGTCGAGACTCCAGTATCTATGTCAAATATGATGAAGGCTTTTTGTCTCAATTTTGCAGCTAAAAATGCAGAAGGGGATTATCTTTTAATAAGTGACGCGGACTTACTTTATCCCCCTTGTTTTTGGTCTCTGTTATTAAATGCTTTACCAATAGATAAAAAAACAGTTCTTCACTTCTTTGTAGGAAGGCTAAATCACAAAATTACTCAAGAAATTATGGCTGGCAAGATTAGTTGGCCTGATATCTATCAGAAATATGAAGGTAGGATGATCTTTTATCCACCTCGCTCCTTGTTAAAGCGAGCTTTGCTGAGAATTTCAAGGGCTTTGTCAAGGTTAGCCAATTATCGTGTGCGATTCTACAATAGTCAGCTTATATATGACGAAATTTATGGTAGTATTAATCCTTGCATTTATCACAAAGAATTCTTTTTTGATTTAGGAGGTTATGATGAAAAGTTTATAGGATGGGGTGGTGAAGATGATGATCTTGAAAATCGTACAATAAGGGCCGGTGGTATCAATAAGAGAATTCCTATTATAATAGCTCATCTCTGGCATCCAAGAATTATGGATTTCCCCAATTATATTTCAGGTTCTTCAGTTTATGGTTCAAAAAAGCTTAGTTAGTTGATAATTAAGGTCGAAATAATTTTTAAAAGGCTATTGCCTTTTAAAAACTTTTAATTTTGATTGTTTCAAATGAAAACTACAAATAATTCAAATAAAATTCAGTTTTTTCTTTCGAAAATTGTCTGGATTTGTTTAATAATATTCACTGTTTTCGCTTGTAGTTCTAGTGCTTCTAATAAGCCTGAGAAAAGAGAAGGGATACTTTCTTACTACAGAACTGACTTTGATCAAAATAAAAGCGGTTTTTATCCTTCGAAACGTGTCAAGTTATCCCTGGTAGACGATGCTATCTCAGGTAAGGCGTTGCAAGCTATATGTAAAGAAAAGTGGGCTGGGCCGGCTCTCAAACTGGATATTTCTGGTTCTAAAGGCCTTAAAATCGCTTTTATGGCTAAAGGCTTAAACTTCAAAAGAGCAACCCTTAACTTGTTCGATA
>JAMOVR010000360.1 GCA_027061945.1 Candidatus Heimdallarchaeota archaeon | reverse complement strand
GTTTACATTCCTCGAAATATCAACTATATGTTCCTCAAATACAATTAATAAATATAATAAAGAAGCTGATTCTTTTTTTAAAAAAGTATACAGTAAACAATCCAATTTTTTATCTCAATTATCGCAAATATCTCTGGGCATTTTATTATTGGATACTGATTATTGCGGGTATTATCTCTGGAATAAATAATATGTGGTATTCTTTAATTAATTCATTAATACAACCATATCTTACTCTTGAAGAATTAATTAATACTTTTTTTACATTGAAATTAATCAAATTTATTACGATTGCAACTGTTGTTACTTACTTTTTATTAATCATAAACCCACCAGAGGGCACGATTAAAGATATAATTATGCAAGGAAATTATTTAATTATATTCCTTAAAGACCCAAAAATCATTAATTTTGACTGGGTTGGTGATAGAAAAATAAGGAAAATAATAGAGATTACTAATTTTTACATGGATTACTTGTTAAATTTTATTTACTATCGTTTTGGTATCGGGTTTGAAAAATATAATTACGGTAATTTAATGCTCAAAGTAATTAGTTCAAAGATTCATTCTTCTAAGAATAATACTATAACGGCTTTGAAAGAAATAAATTCTTCAATAATAACTAAAGATCTTTCAGCACTAATGAAAAGTGTGGATTTATTATTAGGTAATCTAATTAATTATATCTCTTCAAGTTCTAATTATGTTTTTGAAATAAAGATGGCTAATAAAGAGCCTAATGAATTTAAGATCATAGTACTTAAGACATTAGTTGTAATTGGGCTTACATTTCTCATTAATTTTCTAAAACATATCTTATCATTAATTATGATCTATTTTTAATACGCTTTTGTATATATGTTTCCCCACATATTATTGCGTTTAGCCCCGCTAAAGCGCAAAAATAAATAACAATTGATAACCGAAATATAAAAATAATGATAACATAAACTTAAGGCTGTATGTTATACGTAAAAATAAAGAAATTACTATTTTACTAGAAAAGTATAAACATAAAAACTAAAGAAAAAGAACGGTTCTAATGTTATTAATATAAACTCAATATTAATGATAAGAAGAAATTAATACTACTGGTGTGAAAAATATTTTTAATAAAAATAATTTTTGAGAAAAAATAAGGGAGATATTAGAGAACGAGTGCTTATTTTTTTATTCTTCCTCATCCTCATATTCGTACTCGTCCTCGTCCTCTTCATCTTGGGGGAGTTCGAGCCTAGTGATTATTTGGAAGATCATTGTTCTTGCATGTAGAGGGCAGTTAGGGTCGGCAGTAGTGTCTTCTAACAGTTCAATTACATTTACGGCCCGAACTTGTAGATCCATACTCTCATCATTTAAAATGTCTATACTTTGTTGAGCGGCTCTTCTAATATTTCTGGGGACGCTAGTATCTTCAATTAATTGTTCTAAGATGTAGATTGCTTCATTTATTTGTTTTAATGCTTCCTCACTCATGAGGGACTCACCTAAAACACTTAGTCACACTAGTAGTTCTATCACGAACGCCTACATTGTGTGCTCATTTCTATTTTCTTGATACTGGGTTTAAAATTTATGATTATTCAGAAAAAAGTTTCTAACCAAAATCCTTTCTTATATGTGTTTTATTAGAAACCTATATTTATTTATAAAAAGAATTGAGTTGATAATCAATTATTTTTTACCTGAAAAAACACTCTACTGACAAGCACTTTCTCCCCCCTTCCATTTTTCATGTTCTAATTGCACAAATCTTTGTCTTTCTTCCTCGTTCATCACAGTAAGAAAAACATTTATTTTATAATCTTCAAACGGAATAAGTTTTTCTGCAATTCCATTTAGCATTATGTCTCTAATACTTTGAGGTACACCTGCAAATGGTAGTTTCATTATCAAGTCTATTTGTCCGTTTTCTACTTTGTCTACTCTAATGATACCTAATTCTACTAATGAAGCATTAATTTCAGGATGCATGACTTCTTCTAGTAGAGCAGTTACTTTTTCAGGTGTCAATTTTTCACTCATCTAGATCACTTCGGTTACCCGCGTTTTTTATTCCGTTTTCTAACTGTTCATCAACCTTTTTTTATTTTTAGAAAGAACTTAAATAACGTACTCATTAACAATAAAAAATTATACTCCAACGTACAAAAATGTTAATCTGCAAGAACTCTCCTTTAACATTAAGTGTTATTAGATCAGCATAACCTAAAGAGTCTAAAACTATGCTGAGAAAGTATAATTATAGTATCCTTACAGGTGTACATTTCATGCCTCTCCTCACATTGTATTTTGATCTTCACGGAGTGTTAGCTGATTCTGATATAATTACAAGTGAATATAGAAGAATCACTATTGAACACTTGGTGAGAGACTTCGGACTTTCTATTGAGGAAGCAACTAGGAGATACGATAATGCGTTAGCTGAATGGGAAAGAGTAGCTTTCGGATGGTTAAGAAGAAATGGGACGCCAAAAACAGGCCGCCCATTAATTCAAAGAATAGACGAATTCGATACTTATTTCGTAGAGCGTCTTTATTGGGGGCTTCCACCCCCAAAAAACCCGTCATTAATAAGAACGAGACCATGGGAATATTCTGTTGCTTCTAAAATTAACGCGATCTATCCTGAAGTTCCTAAAGTCCTTAGAACATTAAAAGAAATGGGTTACGTAATGCATGTAGCAAGTAGCGGACATACGAGTCATGTTAAAGGAATTCTTGTTGGAGGAGGAATTGCCAAATATTTTGGGAAAGTGCTAGGAATAGACGTAGTCCAAGCAACAAAACATACGAAATTATTTTACGTTCGAATGCTTAAACTTACAAATTCTGAGCCGTCTACAAGCATTTTAATTGGTAATTCACCCGCCGAAATAATTTATCCCCCCAGAATCGGTCTAAGAACGATTCATATTAACCGCGAAAGAGAGGTTACGAGAGACTTAAGAGAACAAGCATTATTATCCCTCCCAGATATTTCATACTTACCTAAAATACTTCCAAACATTGAAGATGCAATTGTTAGTGAGCCCAAACCAAGACCAAAAAAAAGACCGAAAATCAAAGGGAGAAACAGAAATTATTAATATCGATGCTATCCCATGAAAAAAATGATAATAGCCGGGCCCGTAGTCTAGCTTGGTATGATTCCACGTTCGGGACTTCTCCAAAAATCCTTCTTAGAACTTAAAAAAAATCTCAATAACTCATTGGAGAAGCGAAAATCGTGGAGATCCCCGGTTCAAGTCCGGGCGGGCCCACCACTTTAAATGATTTTAAATTTTAAGAAATGCGATAAGAATGAGTTTTAAACATTGTCAGGAACAACTTTAACGATATAAGGGAACTTTTCCATAGTCAAAGTAGTAATGTATTCTTCTCTAAAAGGCTCGATATAATCAGGATTATCAATAGTACTTTCAAGCTCAATGACCATTTTCCTTAAAGATTTTCTTAGAAGTAAGGTCTCTTTTTCAGCGATTAAGGCAGCACCTAAATATTTCCCGTTCTCAAATAGAAGAACCCTATCTCGAGAAGTGATTGCTACAGGATATTCTTTAGCACCCATGGCTTCTTTTAGAAAATCAAGTAATGCGCTGATTAAAGAAGAAAGTAATGCCGAATTTATACCTTCTAATAATCGCTTATTCTTAGACTTAGTACGAACATCTAAGAAACCCAAATCTCTGCCACTATTTAAATCAAAGATCAGTACCCCATATGTTTCAAAAATGATTCTTTCTACGTAATCAGGATTATATGCATAAATAGAAACAAATACCGTTGCACCAATTATTTTAGCACCCTCTCCAATTATATATAAAATGCTAATAGTATCAATTCCCAAATAGTGCCTAATTGTTGGTGTAGCCAGGATTCCAATTATAAACCCCAGATTAATAATAGAAGTACTTATTGCCTGATACAAAGATGTTTTTTCACCAGTGAAAATAAATGCTTTAACTAGATACCAAGTAGCAAATCCAAAAGAAAATAAACCCAATAAATTGTAAGAAATGTCCCACAAAAATTCGTTTATACCGTATATTCCTAATGAAACATATACCACGCTCTCAGTAATTAAAATGCCCTCTAATCCCATAAACAAGCCAATTTTTCTCCAATCAAAGACTTTATTCGTTGCTTGCTCGAAATGCATAAAAATAAACAGATATTCTAGAGAGTATAAAAACAACTGTAATGCTAAGAGTAGTTTATGGGTATTAATCCCAAAAAATAACGGAAACTCATCATTTCTATGAATTAGAGAAATACAAGCAGCTAAAATCCCTAAAGCAATTGCTGTTAATAAATACTCAGATGTTCGATCGAATTTAATTGTTTGAAAATAAAAAACAATGAAAATTATTAGTTGGAGGACTATGAATAAAACGTCGAACACGAAAAGAAAATTTACCATGAATCTTGTTCCTTTTTTCTATATCTTAAGATTATAGTATTCTATTAACAAAATAGATGTGAATCATCCTTTGCTTTAGCAAGTTGTTTTCTGTCTTCGCGGAGAATGCTTGCGCCGAAACCACTTCCTTTATTATAAGAATGGTTTGGAGGATTTTTTTAGCATTTTCTCCACGGGCGCTACGGAGCGTCCCGTCCCTGTCTTGATTTTGGGGTTTTTAGAGAAGCGTTGTAGTCTCTGTCTGCTTCCCAGCTAGCCACACGCATGACAAACAAACACATTGTTAATCAACCTTGTGTTGACTATTTCTCATACACAGCGCATTTTTTGCTGGTGTATTGGGGAGAGACTTTT
>JAMOVR010000359.1 GCA_027061945.1 Candidatus Heimdallarchaeota archaeon | reverse complement strand
ACGGCTTTGGGGCTGCTTATATAGCCAGCCTTATTAATCAGATTTGACTTTACTTTGATTGTATTCATGCAATACCTTTTGAAGGACCTTGGCTAATTCTTCTATACGATATGGTTTTTTGAGAAAACCTTTGAAACCATAGCGACGATATTCAGCAAGAATTTGGTCGTTACCATAACCACTGGAAACTATGGCCACGGCAGAGGGATCGATTTTTAAAATTTCGGCCAGGGCCTCTTTTCCTCCCATTCCTCCTGGGACGGTGAGATCCATGATGATGGCCTGAAATGGAGAACCTTGTTCGTAGGCCTTTTTATATTTTTTTATGGCCTCTTCTCCGTCTGAGGCGGTTTCAACTTCATAACCGAGTAATTTTAACATTTCCTTCAAAGTATGACGGACAAGTTCTTCGTCATCGAGTACTAAAATCTTTCCTTTATGAAGAAATTCTTTCTCAAGGGTTTCTTCTTTGCTTATATTTGTATTTTCGTTTTTTTCTTTTTTGACGGCTGGAAGGAAGATTTCAAAACTTGTTCCTTTTCCTAAGGTAGAACGTACTCTGATGTAACCATCATGTTTTTTAATAATAGAGAGAACGACCGCCAATCCCAGACCACTACCATTTGGTTTAGTGGTAAAATAGGGATCAAAAATACGAGATAGATATTCAGGAGGAATGCCACAGCCTTCATCTTTTACTCTAAGATATATATACGGCCCAGGAGGAAGAGGGATTTCTGATTCCGTTTCAAAATAGACATTTTTGGCACTTATTTCGATGGTTCCTCCATCAGGCATGGCCTGTTGAGCATTAATAACCAGATTTTGTATTACCTGGCCTATTTGCACCTCGTCTACTTTTGCCGGCCATAAATTATCAGGTATAGAAAAGACTACTTTTACATTAGCTCCACGTAATACAAAAGAAGTAGTTTCTTTAACCAATTCTGCAATAGAAGTTGTCTTTTTAACAGGCAAGCCGGCTTTAGTAAAAGATAACAATTGTCTAGTCAGTTTTTCGGCTTGTTTGGTGGCTTTTTCTGCCTTGTCTAAAAATTTTTCTACTGATTCTTCTTTATTTTTGATTCTTGCCAAAGAAATGTTGCCTAAAATAGCAGATAATAAATTATTGAAGTCATGAGCTATACCTCCGGCTAACATTTCTAAAATTTTCATTTTTTCTTGATTTAAGATTTCTTTTTCTAATTGTCGGCGTCTGGTAATATCTTGAAAGACAATAACTATACCAATAATTTGTTTTTGGTGATCTTTGATCGGAGAAGCGACTACCTGTATCGGTACTTCATCTCCATTTTTTGTTAAAAGTATGGTATCAGAAACCAATCTTACAGTTTGCTTATGTTTTAAGACTGCTTCTAAAATATCTTCAGGTTGTCTTGTCTTTTCATAAAATATTTTAAAAATATCTTTAAGAAAAACCGGTTCTTTTACTTCAATGTCTTGTCTTAAAATTTTTTGGGCCCCTTTATTAATCAAGATAATCTTTCCTGTTGTATCAGTAACAATTACTCCATCAGCTATACTTTTAAGAGTAATATCAAGACGTTCTTTTTCTTTAATTAATTCTTCAGCAATATTTTCTCTTTGAATGCTAACACCAAACATATCTGAAAGAGATTGTAAAGCATCTAATTCTACATTTAGCCATTTTCTTTCATGGCTAGTTTGAATGGCAATTATAAAACCCCAATATTCATTACCGACAAAAATAGGACTAATAGCTAGAGATTTAATATTTTCCTGTTCAAAGAAGTCTCGAAGTTTATTGGAAGTTTCGCTAAATAATTTAGTAAAAATTTTACCTTTAGGGATCTTTTTTTGTATAGCCTTTAATAAAGGGTGTTGATAATTTAAAACAACTAGATTTGTTTTTTTAGCATCTTTTTTTCTTTTAGTCCAATTATATCGAATATTAGCAAAAATTTCTGTCTTTGAATCATTAATTATTTGATAAATAGATATTTTGTCTACGTCTAAAATTTTTCCAAATTTATTTAGAACAGTATTTACTACTTCATCACAGGAAGACTTATGCAAGAAGAGATTAGCAGCATCACTAATAACTTTGAGTATTTCCTCTCTACGCTTTATATATTTTTGTGCACGTTCTTGAGAAGTAATATCTCTTATCATGCAAATTAGGACTTTGTGGTCGTCTATTTCGAGGAGACTATGAGATATTTCTACTGGAAAGATCGTACCATCTTTTTTCTTGGCTTTTATTTTATAAGTTTTACCAACTAAAGGACTCTTACCGGTTTCTTTTAGTTTGATCAAAGAGTGAAGATAGTAAGAGTAATATCTTTTAGAGGCGACTAAAAACCAGAGACTTCGACCCAAGGCCTCGGCAGAGGTATAGCCAAAGATCTTTTCCGCGGCCTTATTCCAGAAGACGATTCGTCCCTCTAAATCAACGAGGACGATGGCATCCGGGGCCATCTCGGTGATGGTCCTAAATTTGGCCTCGATTTCGGTAAGGGCTTTTTGGGCATATTTTAGGGTAGTGATGTCTTGGACAGCCCCTCGGAGGATCTTTTCTCCTTTTTCGGTGACCAAACGAGCCGAAATAGAGACCCAGATAATATCTCCGTTATAGCAGCGTAATTGTGTCTCAAAATGGCGGACAAAATCGTTATCTTCAAGGAGTCTTAGTAAGCGCGTCCTATCTGCGGGATTTAGATACAAATCAACAGTTCTATAGCTCAATAAAGTTTCTAGGTCAGGAAATTTGAGAATTTCAACCAAGGCCTTGTTAGCAAATAGGAATTTTCCCTCAAAAGTGGAGGCATAAAGACCAACGGGTAGATCTTCTAAAAAGTGACGACATTTCTTTTCGTCAGAAAGAAGATGATTTTCCGTTTCCGGTGTTTCTTGTTGAGGGATAAAGGATTGCTCAGAGCCTTCTAAGGAGTGAACCAGATGAAAGGTCCTTTTTGACAGGTTTTCCTGGTCGCAAGTATTGGAGATATCATGAGAGAGATTTTGACCTTCTTCGCCATCTCCCGTGGGGGATGGCTGCCCTTCAAGCGAAAGAAGAAAGCCCTTTGGAAAGGCCTTATAATCCATTTTGTAGTGTCCTCTTTTTCTCTTTCTCTAATTCGGACACGACCTTAAGTTCTTAAAGAATCTGGACGAAAAGTTTTCCTTTTAAGGGCAAACAAGATTTCCTCCCGCACATATATAAGATCTGAATTTTCCATATTCAATGGAAACCTGAATTATTCTTATTTAAAAGGATAAAAATAATTCCTAAACAAACGCTAATTAGAAACTTTACCATAAAAGCTCTTCGATCAACAGAAAAAATCAAACCCAAGGAGATCTTTTTAATGGAGTAGACCGCTTCTATTTGCCCAAAAATATTTTTCATTTTAGGGCATTATTTTCTTCTTTGATCTAAAAATAGACCTATTAGTTTAAAAACCTTTCTTTTTTACCGATTTATATACTACCGCCGGCAATCCACCGGGGCATAAAAACTTTGGCAGGGAGGGAGGGTCTTATGCACTTGGGGAACAAGGTGATTCAATTAAACATCAGAAAGGTTATCGTCTTTAGCATGACTCTTTTTCTTATTTTATTACTTTCTTTGACTGGATTTGGTTATTTTTCTTTTAAGATATATGATCACGCCTTAAAAAAGACATATAGTTTTTTAGAAATAGAATCTATTATTTCGAGAGAAGTATTTGAACCATTAACCGATTTTCAGACATCCTTTACTGATTGGCTTCGCTTTAAAAATGATGAACAATTAAATCAAACGTTAAAAAATTTTCAAAAATTCAAAGAAGGAGTCTATACTTTAGAAAATCAGGTAATGAGTGCCGCTCTTTGTCAAAGAGTTTGTCGAGCCTTTAACGAAGATATAAGAAAAACAGAGAAAGATTTGAAAGATATGTTTAAGTTATGGAAAAAAGAGGAAAATAATTTACAAGATATAAACAAAATGTTTAATGATTTATCAGACTATCTTACCGAGATAATGGAAACTAAAATAGATCCATCAAGAGAAAAGGCCTTTAGAAGCGGAAATTTAAAGACTTTTGTGGCCTGGAGTGACTTAGATATGTACGCTAACGAAGAAATTATGAGAAACTTTTTTCATCTATATTTAAAGATTGATCAATTTCTTGATTATAAAATTACTGATAAAGAGATTAAAGCCGTTATTGATAATCTTAGAGAAGGTTTTACTATTTTTAGTAAGCAGGCTAATTTATTAGGTTTGCAGGAAGAGGCCTTAAAAATTGGCCAATATATAGATTATGTTTCGGCAAAAGTTGAAGAATTAACTCAAATTTTACCGGCCTTTGAAGAAAAGAATAAACTTCTTCATAAAGATCTTTTTGAACTCAAGAGAAATGTTACCGAGATTACAGATGAGCTCAAAAAGGAAGCCAAGGAAAAGAGTATATCCGCCGCGCATAAGGCCAAAACTCAAGCTTATTTGCTCTTTTCTATTGCTGCGGGTATAGCTATTGCTATCTTTGTTTTCATGATGTCTTTTGCTCACTTTCGCATCGTAGCTCCTCTAAGATTGCTTATTTCTGAACTTAAAGAGATGGCCCAAGGAGAAACAGATCTCAGACGCCAACTTTCTTTGCGTAATATTAACTGTTCTAAAATTACTAACTGTAATCAAAAGGATTGTCCGGCCTATGGAAAAGAGACTCACTGTTGGTATGAAGCTGGAAGTTATGCGGCTGAAGTTCGTTGTCCAAAAATACTTAATGGCGAGATAGAAAGATGTGATCAGTGC
>JAMOVR010000358.1 GCA_027061945.1 Candidatus Heimdallarchaeota archaeon | reverse complement strand
AAAAGAGCGCTTAAGCAAAATCATCACCAACGAAGAAGCCGCCAAGAACGACTACAACCTTTCCCCTTCGCGATACGTGGCCCCGAAAAGCGAGGAAGAAGTGCTTCCGGTGGAAGAGGCTTTGGCGAGGTTGAGGGAGGCGGAGGAGGAGAGGACAAAAGTGGATAATAAACTATATGAAGTTTTACAAAGTTTAGGTCTATGAAGGGAGCCCAAAATGTCTGCGCCAGACAGGCTTTTTGATGACATAGATCGAGTTTACGATGGCCCTAGAAGATATACTGAACCAGTTTTTGATTATATAAACCATTCAGCACGTCCAGAGTATTTAAAAATTCGTAAGCTCCTTGAAGAGTGGTTCACTAGATATCCTAGGAAAGAAAGAGAAGAGCTTAAAAATCGTTTGCGATCTGGTGACGGAGGTTTTTATTCAGCATTTTTTGAACTTTATCTTTACAATTTACTCTTTCAATTAGGATTTGAGATAGAAATTCATCCATTTAAAAGTGGCAAAAAAAGTCGGATTGATTTTAAAGTTTCCAAAGACAAAAAGCCTGTTTTTTATTTGGAGGCAAAAGTAGTTATGCCAAGTAAGGAAAAAATATCTTCTCAAGTAAGAGAAAACCAAATCTATGATAGTATAAATAAACATTTAGAATCTCCATATTTTTTTATCGGTCTCGAAATACTAAAAAGCTCATCTACGAGCCCTTCAGGAAGAAAAATAAGTAAATTTCTCGAGAAAAAATTGAGTCTTTTAAATTATGAAAAAGTGGTTAAAAAATATAAGCAACATGGTTTAGATAGTTTGCCTCGCTGGCTCTATGAAGATATGGATTGGCAAATCATTTTCTTCCCCATTCCTAAAAAACCTGAAGAGAAAGAAAAAACAAATATCCGTCCTATTGGAACGGTTTTATATGAAGGAGTTTATCTTAACTTGGCCAAGAAAATTAAAAATGCAATTAGAGACAAATCGACCAAATATGGTGAGATGGACTTGCCTTATATAGTAGCAATTAATGTTTGGGATAGCAACCTTGTATGTGACGAAGAAGATATAGAATTAGCTTTATTCGGTATATCACCACCGTATGAAGTTGAAACTTATAAAGGAAAATTGGATGGAGTGTGGTATGGCCCAGAAGGGCCAAGAAATCGAAGGATAAGTGCAATATGGGTTACAGTTAACCTAGATCATTGGCGTATTGCACAAATACCTCCTCTGGTATGGTGTAATCCTTGGGCGGAAAAGCCGCTAAAATTGGATTACGTTACATTTATAAAATTTTTTGATTTAAAAGATGAATTTGTAAAAATTGGTAAAATAGATGCTTGTAAGTTGCTAGGTCTAGATCCTAAATGGCCTTGCTAGTTCTATGAAGGAAATAACCAAAGTAAAATTTACAAAAAAGAATCTTGCGTAGATTTCTATAATGAATATTTGGGAACCAAATAAATTATTACTGTTTTTAGTTTTCTTTGTTCCTGGATTTATTTCGCTTAAAGTATATGACCTATTAATTCCTGGAGAAAGGCGAAATTTCTCAAGGTCATTACTAGAAGTGTTAGGATATAGTTCTTTAAATTATGCTGCATTTTCTTGGCTTATATTCTTGATTTATTCAAGAAAACTGTACCAAAATCATATAAATTGGTTCTTAGTAATTTTGATTATAGTGTTATTTGTTGCGCCTGCTGTATGGCCTTTTATTTTTGTTACATTATTCCAAAAATGGAAATTTCTGTCCAAATTTATAATTCATCCTATTCCCAAAGCATGGGACTACATATTTGGTAAAAAGGAATCGTTTTGGGTTATTGTTCATTTAAAAGACGGAAGAAGAGTTGGAGGAAAATATGACACCAATTCCTTTACATCATCTTATCCAGAAGAAGAACAGATATATTTGGAGGAAGTTTGGAGATTAGATGAGAAGGGGAAATTCATAAAGCCGATTGAGAGAACTAAGGGAATATTGATCCTTGGAAGAGAAATATCAATGATAGAATTCTTTGAATAAAGAAAGGGGGTAATATGGCAGAAAATAAAGAAAGAAAGCCAATACATGAAGGTTATCAGTCTTATTCTAAAAGAGGCTATCAACCTACACAAGGGAATTTAGATCCTTCAAATCCGCCTACAGGTGGTTCGGGTGTCCCTCCAGTTGCTCACGGAAGCTCCGGAAAACAAGATAATGCTGATAAAAATGATTAAAGTGTAATCTTCATGTTTGCTATGAAAGACGATCCTATCATTAAACTCGCTTTATCAATTCATTCTAATCCTGGAATTTACGCGCTGTTGTTGGGATCTGGTCTATCAAGAAGCGCTGGGATCCCCACTGGATGGGATATTGTCTTGGATCTTATCCGAAAATTAGCAGCTCTCAAAAAGGAACAGCCTGAACCTGATCCTGAAACTTGGTATAAAGAAAAATTTGGAGAGCCTCCGGAATATTCCAAATTACTTGATATGCTAACATCAACGCCGGCAGAGCGAATGGCTATTTTAAAAACATATTTTGAGCCAAGTGACGAAGAAAAAGAGCAAGGTTTAAAAATTCCTACTCCTGCTCATAAAGCGATAGCTAAGCTGGTCAAATTAGGCTACTTTCGCATGATTTTGACAACCAATTTTGATCGGCTTTTAGAAAAAGCTTTACAGGATGAGGGAATAGAACCAGATGTCATAAGTAGTGAGGATGATCTAAAAGGAGCGCTTCCTTATATTCATTCAAAGTGTTATGTAGTTAAATTACATGGAGACTATCTTGACACCAGAATAAAAAATACCTCTTCAGAGTTAGCTGAGTATTCACCAGAGTTGAACGCTTTTCTTGACCGAGTTTTTGATGACTTCGGATTAATCATTTGTGGATGGTCTGGAACTTGGGATACAGCTTTAAGAAACGCTATCTTGCGCTGTCCTAATCGACGCTTTTCTACTTACTGGCTTGCAAGAGGCAAATTAAGCGAAGAAGCTAAAGAAATTATTCATCACAGAAGAGCAAAAGTTATAAACATTGAAAGTGCCGATCAAATTTTTACTGATCTGTTAGAAAAGATCGAAGCTCTTAGAGAGATTGAACACCCCCATCCTCTATCTACTGAGATAGCAGTATCCTTAGTAAAAAAATATTTAAGTGATCCTTTACACCACATTCGTTTACACGATCTTATCCACGAAGAAACAGAAAAGGTTTATCGCGAAATAATCTCGGATAGATTTCCTTTAACAAATGTGGAAGTTACCAAAGAGTTTTTTCAAAAAAGAATGCATGAATACGAAACAATAACAGAAATTTTGCTAAAAATGTTTTCAACTATAAGCTATTTTGGACAAAAAGAACATAGTTATTTGTTAACTAAAGTACTCAACCGTTTGTCTTCTTTACCCAGAGAGCGGGATACTGGGATAGTACCTCTTATAAAGTTGCAATACTATCCTTCGCTGTTACTTCTTTATGCTGGTGCTATTAGCGCGTTAGCAGCAAATAAATACTCTAATTTAAGAGCAATCTTATTGGATTCTCAATACAGAAACCCTCTTTTAGGAGAAAAAAAGCCTTTAATATCTAAAGTTTATACTTGGGCAGTATTTTCTGACGGTTGGCATAAAATGGTTCCTCTTGAAAATGCAGAAATAAAATACACGCCGGTAAGTGAGTATTTAAACGAAATCCTTTATGAATACTTAGCTGATTATTTGCCAGATAGACAAGAATTTAACGAAATTTTTGATCTATTTGAGTATATCTTATCTTTAACTTATATAGATTTAACTGGAAATATTCGGGCTCCATATGGCTTTTTTGCATGGCGTTATAAAGACTATGAAGAGGATAAGAGGAAGTCACCTTTAGATGAATTTATTGGACAAGTAATCCAGCAAAGATCAGAAGCAGAAATTCTTAAAGTAGGATTTTTCAAAGGTTCGGTTGAAAAATTTAAAGAAATTGTAGAAAAATATAAGTCCCGGCTTAAAGAGGTTACAAAGGAATGGCTTTAAAAAGTGGCTTTAAAATGACTGAACTTGGACCGCTTCCAGAGGATTGGGAAGTGGTAAGGTTTAAAGACCATTGTAAACTAACAAGTAGATATCCATTTAAGTCATCAACGATTACAACCTCCCTCCTTCCCGCTATGTGGCACCTGAGAGCGAGGAAGAGGTGCTTCCTGTGGAGGTGGCTTTGGAGAGGCTGAGGGAGGCGGAGGAGAGGGCTGGCGCTGATCAAGCTCTGGCAGAAATGTTAAAACTGCTAGGGCTAGGTGATTTTCAGAGGACAAATTATGAGCAATAACATCCACGAGCTTCTCAATCGGTTGCCGCAAGGGAGCCTCGCTTACCAACTGGTTTCGCTGCTGCGAGATCAGCCCCGAGAGAAATGGGAAAAGATATTGAAAGATTACCTTCACCAACGAATCTTTCAAGAAATTCAGAGGCGGAGTTATGGCCGGGATCAAACGACTGGAGATTAGGGGGTTTCGTGCCTTCGGGGCTAATGCGCAGGTTTTAGAATTCAAAGGTCCTATGGCCATCATATGGGGTCCCAACAGTCAAGGTAAAACTAGCATTGCAGAGGCGATAGAGTTTCTTCTAACTGGTAAAACTGTTCGTCGGGAATTTCTTGCCAGTGCTAAGAGTGAATTTGCTGAAGCTCTCCGTAACGCCCATCTTCCAGAGGAAGAAGAAGTCTTTGTTTCTACTACCATAGAAGATGCTGATGGTCGGTTACATGTTGTTAAGCGCCGTCTCGTCCGTGATTATACAGGTAGAGAGCCTTGCCAAAGTGAACTTA
>JAMOVR010000357.1 GCA_027061945.1 Candidatus Heimdallarchaeota archaeon | reverse complement strand
GATGATCGAGTATATGGCCCTTGGCAAGGCCGTGGTAGCAAACGACCATCCTGAGCAGAAAGAAATTCTGGAAGATTGCAAGGCCGGTCTGTGTGTCGCTTGGGATGAAAAAGAATTCGCGGAAGCTATAATATTTTTGCTTGAAAATCCTAAAGAAGCGGTCAAAATGGGAACAACCGGATGTAAATACATATTAAGCAAGAGAAACTATGAAAGCCTGGCGGGCATAGTAGATCGCCAGATGGCGGCTATTATAAATTAGATAAATTTATGAAATTGATGTCATGATAACTATTCTCCAAAACAGCCATGAATATGGCATGTGTTGTAAAAAAATTGCCGAAAGCAAACGGGATCGAAAAATTCTGAAAAGAATTTTGCACAATATAAATTTTTTGAAAGATACGGCAAACGAATTAAAGCCTGAAATATATGAGTATAAAGAAAACGAATTATGTTATGAGGCTTTTGAGGGCGAAACGTACAATTCAATTGAAGCAGATGAAATATATAATAAAGAAGGATGGATAGTTGAAAAAATAATAGAAAAGGTCGGTTTGCTCAGCAAGAATCAGACATTGCCAGAGAAGGAGATAATATATAGATTTTATCTTTTAAAGAGATTGATGAGGGGTTTCAAAGAGACTGAGTTATGTAAGGCAGCCATATTTAAAGCGCTTAAAGATATAATTTTTGATAATAAGAAATATGTCCTTTCGCATGGTGATCTGACCGGATGGAATATTGTAATACAATACGAAGATAAAGACATAAAAATAATAGATTGGGAAGAATTGGGCGGAAGGCCCAGATATTTTGATGAGATGCATCTTGCGTTACATAAAGTGAATAATATATACGATCTCGGCTGGCAAAAACGATTGATAAAAAATATCATATCCAAAAGAAAAGATAAGGATCATTGGAAGGACTACCTGAGAAAGATGATGATCTTATGCACCTGCTTGCATATACGAAATAATGCGAGAAACACAAGGAACATGAAGATCAGAAACAAAATACTAATGACAAGATTGAGCAATATTAAAATATTAACTGATAAAAAGTCTTATGAACAATGGATTGAGTGGATATCCAGATGAAAAGAATAAAATTATGTATCGTCATGCCAACGCATTGGTCATCGGCAATGGGCGGGGCGGAGTATCAGGTAAAGTGCTTGATACAGCGTTTAATGCGATATGATAGATTTGAAATATATTTTCTTGCACGAGATATTGGTGAGATTGAAAATACAAAAAATATAAAACTGATAAATATCACAAATAGGAATTTTATAAGTAAATATGGCTATTTTCTCGACTCGATTCACTTGTTTAGCCAACTAAAAAAAATTGAACCGGATATCATATATCAGAGGGTTGGCTGCGCTTATACGGGAGTTACTGCGTATTATGCTAAGAAAAGTGGATGTAGAACCGTATGGCATATCTCAAGTGATTCAGATGTTCGGAAAAACCATATTCCTATAATAAGAAAACCACACATATGGATAGAGAGAAAAATATTAACATATGGCATAAATAATATAGAAGCAATTATAGCACAGACCAATCACCAAAAATCATTATTATACAAAACCTTTGGCAGAAAAACTTCGCAAATAGTAAAAAACTTTCACCCGATTCCCGATAAAACGATTATCGAAAAACCAAAAGAGCCAATAAAAATATTATGGGTGGCAAACTTTAAGCAGATCAAAAGGCCGGATATTTTTGTAAAGCTTGCAAATGATATTTTTGAGATTATCGGAATGAAAGCACAATTTACAATGATAGGTAGACCAGCTACGTGGGACATGAAATGGCAGAGTTCTTTAGAACAAAATATTAAGAAGGTGCCAAATTTAGAGTACCTGGGAGAATTGTCTATTGAAAAAGTGAACCAACACATTGGCAGTTCGCACCTTTTTGTAAATACCAGTGAGGAAGAAGGCTTTCCAAACACTTTCATTCAATCCTGGATGAGATATGTACCTGTTATCAGTTTAAAAGTCGATCCTGACGGTATTATTGAAAAAAACGGAATCGGGGCCTTGGCCGGTAACTATGAAAGATTAAAAGAATTGGTGCTGTCTTTTGTTAATAATCCATCAAGAATGATTCAGGCTGGAATCGCCGCAAGGGATTATGCTGAAAAGAATCATTCCTTGGATAATGCCGATGTCTTATGCAATATGTTGATAGATTTACATCATGAATAAATTAATATACTTAACATTTTTAGCAGTGTTCTTTTGCCAATGGCTCCACCAAGAATTCTTATGGATGCCATCGATTTTGAATTATGGAGTCGATTTTATGGCATTGGCATGCGGGCTGGCAACATTACTGATTTTGGCAATTAAAGGGAAAATTTATTTACCAAAGCGATATATGTTGCTGCTAGGCTATTATATTTTAGTTATAGTTATGGGTGTTGTGATCAACGGCACACCACCGAAACAGATAATATTAGGTATACGTGCTTATTTAAAATTTCTACCATTTTTCCTTTTACCTGCTGTTTATCGATTTTCAGATGATGACATAAAGAAGCAGTTACGTGTATTGTTGTTCCTAATGCTTTTACAGATGCCGATTGCATTTTATCAGAGATTTGTTGAATATGCAGGAGTTCCAACTGGTGATGTAGTTACAGGAACTTTGAAAACTTCAAATGTTTTAAGTATGGCATTGCTTTGTACTCTTGCATATCTTTTGGTGGCGTTTTTTGATAAAAGAATAGGCTGGAAAAAATTTGTTATTTGTTCTCTATTATTGTTATTGCCGACTACAATCAACGAAACAAAAGGGACCTTACTGTTCCTGCCAATAATTTTAGCTATTCCATTATTTTTGTATAATAAAATAAGTTTTAAAACACTGCTATATTTAAATATCGCATTTATTGTTGTCATTATTATGGCATTTTCTATAAACACCGCAAATGAAGCTATCCTAAGTGAAAAAAGACATTCAACATCAATCTGGCAATATATTAGTGACCTAAATATAGTTAAAGAATATTTGTTAGGCAGCAAGTTGCCAAGAGAAGACGGAAATATAAGAAGAATTAGAGCAATATTATTTGCTATAGAAGGAATCAGTGAATCTCCTGTATCAATCGGCATCGGGTATGGAATTGGAACCGTAATGGATTCAAAGTTTAAAAGTCCTGGTGAATATGAGTATTATTTCACAAGGGGCGCAGAGAAAATGACTTCCGTACAAATGTTGTGGGAGATAGGAATTCTGGGCTTGTTGGTAAATTTTATACTTTATTTATTTGTTCTTAAAGATTCTTTATTTATCGCATTTAAAGATGGTCTGAATGGATTTATTGGTAAGAGTCATTTTACTGTAACTGTTGTAACTTTGTTGGTGTCGTGGATTTACTTTAACACCTTGCGTGAAAATATTTTCACAGTTATTTTCTGGTACCTATCCGGTGTTGTCGTCAGCAGAGCACATATTGATAAAATTGGATTGGTTAAATGAAAATTCCGAAAATACTAGTTGTAGCACAAGATATTCATCCCAGACGAGGATCCGAAGCTGGAAAGGCATATCTATTTGTAAATTCAATTAGTAATAAATATAAAGTAAAAGTATTTACTGAATTAAGAAATAAAGATGCAATAGAAAAAGATAAAATAAGCAAGAACATAGAAGTAGATTATGTTAATCTTGATGGAGTTATTGAAAAAATAGTTAGAAAATATAAATTGTACAACATCAGAAACCGGCTATTTATTTCTAAAGTTGAAGATATTTTAAAACAAGGTAATGCTATATCTGATTATGATCTTATACATGTTTTAACTCCATCAGGAATACATTGTTATAATGAATTGTATAAACTTGGAATACCTGTACTTATAGGGCCGATTGGAGGTGCTCTATCAATTCCGAATGAAATCTTGGCAGACATGGATTTCAAAGTTCGCCTTAAGGAAAGAATCAGGATGTTTATATATTATTCCATAATGAAATGGCCAAAATGGAAAAAATATTTTGAAAATGCAGAGTTGATATTAGTTGGGACTGATTATTTAAAAAAATATATGCCTGAACGATCAAGAAAAAGATGCATGGTATTTTTTGATACGGCTGTGGATACAAATGAATTTAAAGATGCGCATCGTGGTGATCGAAAGTATGTAACTTTCGTTGGGAGACTGGAACCACAGAAAGGTTGTAAACTAGTTATAGATGCATTCATTAGAGTTGCAAAAGCTTATAAAGATCAGAAATTCATTATAATTGGAGGTGGTTCTCTCCAAAATTACATAATGAAAAAGATCAACAGGTCAGGTATGCGGAATCAAATAACAATGACCGGAAATATTCCAAGAAAGTCGGTGAAAAAATATCTTACGGAAACAAAAATATACTGCTTACCTTCACTGAGAGAACCAGGCGGCGTTTCAGTATTGGAAGCAATGGCTTGTGAATGCCCTGTAATTGTTTCTGATTATGGTGGTCTGAAATATAGTGTTAATGATAAATGCGGAATAAAAATTACTATTGGGAAATATAATGATATGTTAAATGCTATTGAGAAATCAATTAGGTATCTATTAGAGAATCCCAATATAGCAAAAAAAATGGGGGAATACGGAAGAGGCAATGTAAAAAATAATTTCTCAAAGAAGCAATTAATGCTAAGAATGGATAAAATATATAATACAATAATAGAACAGAATATGGTGTGCAGAACCCCATTAAGATGAGTCTTAGGTGAAAAAGTTACGACCTTTCCGGACAGTATGAGGCTGCCATCCCCGGCCCCATAAAGGAGC
>JAMOVR010000356.1 GCA_027061945.1 Candidatus Heimdallarchaeota archaeon | reverse complement strand
GAGATTTTTTGTGGTTTCCCCAATACTTTTCTTAATGGCCCTAAAAAAACAGAGAATGCATCATAAAGCGCAAAAAAAACTAATGAAATAACTAAAGTTTCAATATCGAAAAATAAAGACACGGTTCTTCCTAAAGAAATAGAAGACATAATAACCAACAAATTCCTAGGAAAAATTTTCGTTTTCCCTTGAATAAATATGATTACACCATAGATAATTAACAATAGTAGCACAATATCTATCCATATTATTATCGCAGCTAAAAAGTTGCTTACAAATGAATGAATAGCTATTAAAGCGATGTCTAACAACAAAAAAAGTGTTGAGAGTCCCATCACTAAGCCATAAATTATCCTAGCAGATTTACTTTTCATTTTTGTTAAAAGATAGATCATTAATATACTTGAAAACAATAAAAGAGAGAAGAATGTTACATAAAATTTCCAATCAAATATTATTTCTTTTGCAACAATTAATTTATTTTCTATGAAAAAAGAATTTTCATCTAAAAGTATACTTATAGATACTGATAAAGAATAAATAATTAGAAGAGGTAAATTATTTTTAACGTAAAAAAGCATAATATTGAATATTCTGTTGTTATTCAAGATTATCTTAAATTGCTTGTTACTCACTGTAAGATAATTAATTCTTAGAATAAATGAATATTTTCTTATTTTTAAAAATTCACAAGATATAAACTAAAAAAAAATAAAAAATAGATGAGAAATTACCATTTTTAAGTTTGAAAACGTATTCTAGTAGCATTAGCTAAGTTCGTTTTAAGGGCCATTCTTACTGCTTGAATAGTACCTACTCCTAATCCTGCTAATATCACTCCTATGTTTATTAAGAACGATTCTGGTTTGATATATGTTGTCATTGTCATATACTCAGCCATGACTTTTTTCATTAGCCAATCTGTAACATAATATCCTATAGGAATAGATATTATCGCTGAAGCAAGAGCTAAGAAAAACACTTCTGTGAAAATTATTTGCTTTATTAACCAGTTACTTGCTCCATTTGTTCTTAGATTAATAATTTCTTTATCTCTGTCCATTACTTCAAGAGTAATTACGTTTATTGAAAATAACATTACAATTAAAAAACCAATTGCTGTTAAAATTACATTCATTGTAATGACGGACTGCATTAAAGTCTCGATAGATGTTCTAGTTTGATGCAAGTCTTTGATCAATGATATGGGCAATCCTATATTTTCAAGTTCTTGTTTTACCTGGGCAATATATTCGTGTTCTACTTTAACTGCAAAAACGGTTACATTATTATCTATTCCTAAGAAATGTTGGGCTGTTTTTAGGTCAATAAATACTTCATTATCCATAAGTTCAGCTAACATCCCAGATACTCTAAAACTCATGTTTGCGACTGGTGCATCATAAGCTTTAGTTACGATAGATATATTATCTCCTAATGAAATCTTCAGCTTTTTAGCTAAAGTTTTACCAACAGCAATTTCTCCCTGTTTTAAGTTCCCTTCTATAAAATTGTAATGCCTAAGTTGTGTATCCTCTTTAAATGCTGAAATAAAAGTTGAAGAATTTGTTTCTTTCGAAAAAACGGTTACTAATTGTCTTATCATGGGTTCTGTGATAATTACTCCATCAAGATTATTTATTATAGGTATAACTTGGTTTGGATCTATGGGGCGAGACATGTATACTTCTAATTGATATTTGTAATAACTTGAGAAATAAAGGTCTAGTTGATAGTTAACCGAATTTCCAAACCCTAACCCCGAGATTACCAATAAAGAAGCGATTACAATAGTAACCACAGTCATTACAGTGCGTTTTTTTCTTCCAAATACTTGCCGGAAAGGTATTTTCATACTTACTTTGTGTTTTGGTGAAATAATCTCTATTAGTTTATCTAAGAATTTAGGTGTTTTAAGTGGTTTTCTTTGTTCAAAACCACTCATTGCTGCTGCAGGATTTATCTTCGTGATCCGGTATGTTGCAAAAGCTCCTCCACTCACTGCGACTAATAAACTTACTAATCCAATTTTTATGAATGGTGAATATGAAAAGTAGGTTTCAACGAAAGGTAATCCAATAAGTTTAACATACATATTTCTAATGAATACTGTTAATCCATAACCTAAAGGTATCCCTACAATGAATCCAAATATTGTAAGAATAATCCCGTAACTGGTATAATGAACGATAAGGCGTTTTTTTGTAGCTCCAAGTGCTCTAAGTACACCTATTATCTGTTTTTGGGAAAAAATCAATTTTGAGACGGAGTCATATATTATGAAAACTGCAACTAAAAGAGTTATTGAAGATAAAGCAATTCCATATTTGTCTAAAAAGCTAATATCTTCTTGCATGAACATATGATCTAATTCGTGAGTGCCTTGAGTTATTCTTGTTTGAATTCCTTTTGAAATAAGATAATTATTCACTTTCTGAATCGTTTCGTTTAATCTTGAATAATCTTTAACACGAATAAAAAGTTCATTTATAACTCCGGGAATACCTAAAACCTCTTGAGCTTTGTTTATAGGAGTCCATAATGCACAATATGTTCCTAATTCAGGTAGAAGGATTTCAGGATTTACCATGTATTTATATTCTGGCGAAAAAACAATTCCTTTTACTAAATATGTGTTATTATACTCTCCAAGCTTGATTAATATTTTATCCCCTGGATATATGTGTCTAGGAGTAGCAAAGTGTTGATCCATGAGTACAGCATTTTCTGAAGTATTTGTTATCCAATTTCCATTTTCCAGCGAAAGACGATTAATAATTGGTTCTGGTAAAGAACTGATTCCGTGTAACGCAGAGGAATATTGTTTCCCCTGATAAATAATAGTTATTAACAATGTTAATCTATAATCTATTTCAATAATGTTATCGTCTATATCTTTTAAATCTGAGATATTTTCAGGATAAAAATAATTATAAGATCTAAAAGCAGCATGTTCATAATGAAGTGTCTCATAAGTCTGATCTAAGGATTCTTGCACATTTTGTTTTAGTAGTAATAATCCTCCATAGAATGCAATTGACATTGCTATTGATAAAATGATGATAATACTTCTAAGTTTCATTTCTCTAAGTTCACGAAACAATTTTTTCATTAAAAGGGACATCTTCTTATCCTCTCCTCTATTTGGAGTGTTTTCCTTGCTGGTCAGCAACTATTTTTCCATTAACCAAGTGAAGAACTCTATCCGCTACTTGTTTTAATGATTCATCATGAGAAACAACAACAAAAGTAACATGTTCTTTCTCATTAAGTTCTTTCATTAACTTGATCATTTCCATGCTTGTCCGATGATCTAAGTTACCAGTAGGTTCGTCTGCAATAATTGCTAATGGTTTTTTAACTAATGCTCTGCATAATGCAATTCTTTGCTGTTGCCCACCACTTAATTGTGCAGGGAAATAATTCAATTTGTCTTCGAGGCCTACATCTTTTAATAGCCTTTCTGCCCTTTTTTTCATTTCTTTAGTTTGTCCAGAAAGTTCAAGGCCAAGCATAACGTTTTCTATAGCTGTTAACGAAGGAATCAAATTAAAAAACTGAAATACCCAACCAATTGTTTTTGCTCTATACTTGGTAAGTTCCTTATCTGACAGTTTTACAATGTCTGTATCTCCAATGTAAACACTTCCCTTATCGGGCTTATCTATCCCACCGATCTGATTTAAAAGCGTAGTTTTGCCAGATCCTGAAGGACCTAAAATAAGAATGAATTCTCCTGAGTAAATATTTAAATTAATTCCATCTAATGCCTTTACAATTTCATTGCCCATTTTATATTTTTTATAGACATCTACTAGTTTAATAAGTGGCTGATTTTTACTTTTAATCATTTTTTCACCATTTTTCTATTTATTAGTGCTTTCTAAATAAATAGAGACTAACTCTTCGAAATAATTCTGTATATCTTTAGCAGTTGCTTGTTTACGTTCTAAAAAATGATACATTCCTATTCCATCTAGAGCTGCAAATAATAGTTTAGCCCTGTAATAAGGATGATCAACACCAATTTCCGCAAAAAGTTTAGCTATATGCTGAAGATATGGCTCTAAGACTTCTTGGAACATTTTTTTACTTTTTTCTGCATCAAGTCTTCCTGAAATCTGTAATAAAAAACGAGAAAGACCATTCTCCGTTAAACCAAGAAATAAACTAATTTCAATAAACTTTTCGAGAGCTTTCCTTGGATCTTTTATTTCAAATAATTCAGAGTATTGCTCATCCAGCTTATGAAACATGTTTTTTATTACAGCTAAAGCAAGATCTTCTTTAGAAGCAAAATAGTGGAATATTGCTCCTTTTGATACACCCGCTTTTTTAGAAATAAGGTTGAGGCTTACTAAATGATAATCATTGGATAAAAATAGCTTTTCTGCAGTGTCTAATATTCGTCTTAATGTTGGTTTTAGATCATTATTTTCAAGTGGCAACAAAAACACATACCGGCTGGTCGGTATTAAATATTTCGTTAAAAAAAACAAGAATAATACATGTTTTTAGATATTATATATTAACAAGGAAGCTCTTTATTCAGTTCGTTTAACAATTCATTAAAGTCATATCCAACTTCAAAATATCTCATGTAATCCTTTATTTTCTCTGGAGTTTCTCCGTTTTCACCAGGAATTCTTATACCAAATACGGGAAGATTCATTTTAATAGCATAACTTAGTTCTTGTTCTAATGTTTTTCTTGGGGAATGAGTATCTTTACCAATTAATATTATAATTCCATCTATTTGATGTAATTTATCTTCTACGTTGTTTATCCAAACTACAAAATTTCCCG
>JAMOVR010000355.1 GCA_027061945.1 Candidatus Heimdallarchaeota archaeon | reverse complement strand
TCAAAGGAGATTTTGACCAAAATATTTGAAGACAAGCCAGATGCAGAGGAGCTCTTTGTAAAAAAGCTTGGGATATTTGAAGTATTTGGCCAAGCTGAAGATGCTTACTACCATCTCTTTCCTGTGCTAAGGCTATATTTTGAAGATCTCTTTTCAAAAAATGAAACACCGCTTGTAAAAGAGCTCTTTGAGAAGCTAAAGGACGTAGAGCCAAAAAGGATTGAGGACGCTCTTAATCTGGCAGATTTATTTAAAAAGGCTCAAGGTGTTATTGAATCTCAAGATGAAAAAAATGAGATACAAAGCAATTTATTAGATCTTTATTCCAGTTTGGCTAAGTTTTTTAAAGAAAAAAGCCAATTTGATAAGGCGGAAGTTTTCTATAAAAAACTCATTGAAATTAAGGAAAAAAAATTAGGAGAAAATCATACGGATACTGCCACTTCTTACAATATGAAGTGATACCATTTCATAGATTACCGCATTTTTAACAAAAAGTCTAGTTGTTTTCATGGGTTAAAGGGTTTTCAGGGACAACTAATTATAAAATTTGTCCCAATAAGGATTCCAGCCAAGTTCACAAAATATGTACCAAGATGTAGCGCCTATGTGAATTCGTTTATAATATTTACGCTGTTCATCCTTACCTCCGTTATCACGGAATCCTGTAAAACACTCTAAAGTACTACAGGCAAAAACTCCTCCATTGGATGCGAATGCTAATTTATGAAAAGATGCTCTACACATATTTGCTGCTTTATTCATTCCAGCAACTTTAAAGGCAACACACATTTGACCTGTCCCCTCCCACCATATTCCATGGGGGTCATTAGGAGCATCTTTTTCACATTTAAATTCAAAGCCACTACATATACCATTTAAGTTTTGAGAATGGGCACAACATTTTTTCATTGCCCAATTTAACGCTCTTTGGAAACCTGTTTTGTTAGGCATAGCCAGTACAGCCCAAGCTTGAACATCAAGAGGTATTGTTTCATCATTAATTTCATCTCTGCCATTTGCACGTGTACCAGTCCAAAAATGATCTCTTTTTTTATCCCACATATGATAAATAAATTTTTGGGCATGTTTTGCCATTTTGAGCCATTTATCTTTATTTGCCAAATCTGCTTTTGCCAAACGTGAAAAAGCAACATATAGATCAATATTGTGCTCAGTGGATTTCCAGAGGGCTTTTGAATAAGTGTTTCCTTTAAATATTATCCCACCTGTAAATCCACCGAAGGGAGAATTACTATAAGCATTTTTTATAATCCATTTCGCCATTTTTTGGGCTGCTTCAAGATATTTGGAATGTATAGATTTATCTATTTTTTCCCAATATGTTATTAAAGCAATAATAGTCCAAGCCATATTTCCACAATCACTACCTTTAGCATACTCATCCATGCTCCATTTATTGTGATTAGGCCAGCCAGGAAATCGGAGCTGCCAACCATTTGCATTTTTTTCAGCTAAGTCTCCAGAAGAATAAGCGTTCCTGATTCTTCCATCATTAAATTCATTATCGTGTTGTTGTACATAAACAAATGCATCTGCAATTATTTTCGCTCGTCTTTGATCTTCTGGGGTTCCTCTTGCCAAATAAGCTAAAAGTGCAAGTGCATTATCATAAACATATGCTGTTTTTTGAAAATACATGTCAGGCGGATTAAAACTAATAGGAATAAAACTTCTAATAAAATGAGGTTCATTCAAACGTTTTTGTTTCCCTTTTGGACCAAAGATAATTTCTATTTTATCAAGGTAAAATGTAGCCCCGTGTGGATTTAAGTCTTCTGCTAAGACAACACAAAATGGTCCGATTACATTATGAAGATCTTGCTTGCTCAAATCGATTTTATAGCGCTGCCATTTTGGATGTAATTTTATTAAGCCATCACAATAAGAACCTTCAGGAGTTAAGGGACCATAACTATCTTGATATGGTAAGGTTTCTTTGTAATAAGGTGGTCTATTGATACCACCCGATTTAAATTGTACATATTCTTCACCCGTTTCTCCTTTCGCCAAAAATTCCAATGTAACTTTTTCATCTTTAAATACATAGTTATTAAGGTTATATCCTGTATAATTACCCCAATTATTTTCAGGAAATTGCCAATAGATACCAGCCCATTTTTCTCTGTTTTTTCGGGTAAAATTTGCAGGATAATTGATTTCTATAATAGATAGTCCCATTCCATCATTTTCAGGCGGTTTTCTTGTATCTAATATCTTATTTGGATTATTGATAAAATCTCCCATCCAACCAGAGGGAATAAAATGATTACCGCCACAATTAAAATCTTGATAAATAATAAATGTTTGATGAAATAGATCTTGCTGTGAATTAAGAAAATCAAATGCTGAATTAAGCATGGAAGATTGAGATCGCCAATTTGTATTATTAGTGTTCAAAGCACTTGTGATGGAAGGTGTTATTAAAAACTCGATAAAAGTTATTATACTAATACAGAAATACACAGAATGATTTTTAAAAGCAAAAGAATTAAAAATCATTTATAGAAGTCTCCTATACTTATACTAATACCACATCTAAAATCATAACTCGGAATATTAGACTTAGGTGAAGAATGATAATAAGTAAAAACATCTATATATTCTGTATAAATTACAAAACGTTTTATCCAACATAAAAATTTAGGCATAAATCTAAGATCTGGTGTTAAACGTATTCCACCACCACCTTGTAGTTTATTTTCCCAATGATATGAAGAGTTTTCACTTAATGAACTTTCTAATATAAAATAAGGAGTAAATATAGATAGCAAGCTCAATCCCGGAATTCTTATTCCCATTCTTATAGAATTAGCAAATAGAAGTGAATCATAATCTGAATCAAACTCATTTGCAGAACTCCAAGTTAACATATGAAAAGTTTCTAACCACCATGCTTTAGTAATTTTATTAACATTGATTTCTCGATAATAATCAAAGCCAAATCTGGTTTGTTCATCTGGTCTCCATTGATTATTTTTCCCCCAATAGTCTATTTTATTATATTCCACAAAAAGTCTTAGTGGTCCAAGTTGTTCTAACAGAGTTTTAATTGCCCAATTTTTTTTGGTAAAATAACTAAAAGGATATAATTGAAATCCTATCCCTGGCTTCGCAAGCCATGCATTTTCGGCTACATGTTTATGATTACTTGATATAACAGATAGTCTTAAATAAGGGCCCCATGAAAAAGTTCTTTTAAAAGGAGGAAACCAAAGTTCAAAACGATTATCTATGAATGATATAATAGTATTACGTTTTTCTTCTATAAAGTTTGTGGTTCGATAAGAAGAATCCATATTAGCTGAAATTGTAAAAATATCGTTTAAAGAGTACCGCTTATTAGAATAATGAGTTTTGAAGGTATTACACAGCCCCAAATTATAGGTTAATAAAATGAAAATCATTGCTATACTAAAACGCATTATTCCCTCCTAACCTCGTTAAAAAAGATGAAACAAGAAAGAATAATCCCTAAAACTACCAAGAAGAAACAAATATAAGGCCAATAAAGGTTGTCATAATGATAGTGTATCGCAGCAAACCCAAAAACAATAAAAGATGTTGAACTACCAAAGCAATTAATAAATCTTAATTCATCGTTATTGGTGTGGGGTTCATCTAGATTATCTCTAGATTGTGACGTTGTAGTTCTTGCTAGAGCAAATAACAACATAGTAATAAAAAAAAGAAAAAAAGTTAATAAATGATTATTAAGACGTAATAAGGGATATAAAGAAGAGTTAATTAATTTGGCTTTATTACTTAAATAATGTTCCCAACCTATTTGAGGGTTTTGATAAAAAAAAGGTTCGACATTATTTTTTATCCATTTCCCAAGCGTCGATATAAAGTCGGCATTAAACAAAATTCTACAATCAACAATTCCGCTTGTGATTACAGCAGCCCAAAAAAAACATGCAGCCATTGGAGAAGTATTAAGGCTTCTTAGAGATCCTTGGTAATTGCTTCTTAAAGGTTGAGTAAAAAGAAGAGCAAGAACAGCCCCTACTAATGTAAATTTTAGAGTGAAAAGTATATGTTCTTCTTCAATTCTATTCTGAATCTCTGTAATGGCTGTATCATATTGTATGAGCAGAAATTTTTCTGATTTTTTTGTAAGTGTATAGTGCTGTATGGATTTATTATTAGATGTACTGGATAGTTGTAATGAGAATAACTGTGGCCAGTCCACTATTAGGACAAAAGCTAAAAAAGATATTATTACCCACATCCCAAAAATTACAATATTCCTCATGATAACATCTTAATAAAATTGGATTTTTATCTATTAGTAGTTATTGTATTTTGGTGAAATTTATTATGATTTAAATATCATAATATTGGTTATATTGAAGAATAGATAATTGTCAAGCATAAATTTAAACTTGATTTGGTCCGCTGATTTTAATGTATGTAGTTTATTTTTTGTTCGAGCACATAAGGAAATAACAATTTATTTTTGTCATTATTAGCAGAGTGAAGCAATTTTTATATTAGGCTGTCCCACAAACTCAAAATCTGTGACTTCGTGTACTAAATATTGAGGTATTGCAGAAGAAGACTCTCACAACATTGTTGTATAGTAAAACAAGAATCTTATATTACGCAGACAGCCTCTAAAGGAGATTATCTTGTGGTTGGTGCTGGGTTGCCTGCCTTGCAAAGGAAAAGACGGTTAGATATCCGTTCAATATTCCATTGATAAGGCGTAAAATAGCAAGTTTTTTTGAATACCTGATGTTTTTAGTGTAAATCTTATTGATTTAATATGGAATTTTCTAGATTTTTCAGTAAAAAACT
>JAMOVR010000354.1 GCA_027061945.1 Candidatus Heimdallarchaeota archaeon | reverse complement strand
AAAAATGCCGTCGCGATTTCCGCGTTCGGGATGGGAGCGGGTATCACCCGGCCGCTATGGTCCTGGCGAGCCAGGACTTGCCAGCCTTCGCGAGCACAGCTCACTACCAACTGGCACGCCAGCCGGCTTGACTTACGGTCACGACGGCACACCAGCAAAAACATTTCAACACAAAAACAATAAATGCTTTGCGAAAAAGACATAATTAATTACGTAATAACGTAACATAATAGGTGTTACTATTATAAATAATCTATTTTTAATGTTTGGACCTGCACTTAGGAACATCTTTTTTTGTGTTTAAGCAAAAATTTTTGGATATTTTAGAAATAATTTCAATTGGGAATTTTCGTGTACTGCAAATACCATGATCCTCCCGTTAAAATGAAAGAAGTAAAAAGAAAAGGAGGATTTCATAAACACGATAAATTTATCTGCCCCGTATGTGGGCGAGTTAGAATGAAAAAAAAGAAGCGGAGAGACTAATGAGTTCAAAAGCATGGTATCAAGAAATCCATTTTGGTATAGGCAAGCAGAAACTGTGGTTCCACGCGTATTTACCGTTAGAACATCCTCCATGTCACCACATTGAAAGACTATATTGCAGTTGGGCCGACAAAATTACTCCCGAAGAATGCAAAACCCGAATTAAATGTGTTCTCTTAGAACATAAAAATATTTTTAGCGCCAAGGGGATTATGGTCGAAGATTTACAGAAATTAGATTCGGTGATTCGGGAGAGACAAAAAGAATACGAAGAGAGAGGTGAGAAATATCCTCCTGAACCTGATACTAAAAACAAATAACAATCTTTTTTGAATATAATTAAGGAACAATTTTTGAGTTAAGAATTAATAAACTAGTTAAAACTTGTTTTTTAGGTGTTTTGGATAGAGGTGCTTCCCACCACGTAAAAATGTATTTTTCGCAATAATTAGGAGGCGAAGTATTCCATTTGGTGATTTCTCGCAGTAAAATTTATTATGTTACACCAAATCACTTAAATAAGCGTTTCGGTATTGTGTTGTTGGCGGGGTCTGAGTATCAACTAACCTTGCGTTAGTTGAGAGACTCTTTGTCGCTTTGTAATAAAAAGAATGTGGAGGATTAAAATGAGTAGTAATGTAAATAGAACCACATCAGAGAACCTTCCAAAGTGCCCAGAATGTGGGGGAACCAAATTCATTACGGATCCCTCTCGAGGAGAGATAATCTGTATGAATTGCGGAGCAGTAATAGAAGAGCACTTAATAGATGATGGACCAGAATGGAGGGCGTTCACAAATGAAGAAAAAGGGAGGAGAGCAAGAGTCGGGTCACCCAGTACGTTAAGTCTACACGACAAAGGCCTCAGCACAGAAATCGGATGGGAAGACAGAGATGTATATGGTAAAAGACTATCCCCCCAACAAAAAGCCACAATGTATCGTTTAAAGAGGTGGCACACTCGTTCTCGTGTTTCTTCTTCAATGGACAGAAACTTAGTTTTAGCGATGAGTGAATTGGATAGGTTGTCCTCCCAACTAGGACTTTCTAGAAACGTAAAAGAAACTGCTGCACTAATTTATAGGTCAGCCATTGAAAGACAACTCATAAAGGGAAGGAGCATCGAAGCAATGATTGCTGCTGCAGTATATGCTGCCGCTAGATTAAGGCGTGTCCCCAGGACCATTGATGAAATCGCTCAAAACTCAAGGGTATCTAGAAAAGAATTAGGGCGTTCATATAGATTATTAGTCACTGAATTACAACTAAAAATTCCACCGCCAAATCCAGTGGATTATATTGTCAGATTTGCAAGCGAACTACGTCTAAGTGGTAGAGTTACTAGAAGAGCAGTAAACTTGTTAACAAAAGCTAAAGCAAAAGGACTTACAGTTGGTAAAGATCCAACAGGATTAGCTGCTGCCGCACTCTATATTGCTAGTATTTTAGAGGGAGAACGCCGGACACAAAGAGAAATAGCAGAAACCGCTACAGTAACAGAAGTCACTGTAAGAAATCGGTATAAAGAGCTTGTAAAACAATTAGATATTGAAGTTTCCGCATTCTAAATAATACAATAGTTCTTTTCTTTATGCAAGAAAATCTGAAAAATTATTAAAACATTATCTCCTTTTATTATTAAAGCATTTTAGTCAAATATGTTTTCGAGAGAATATGCACATAATAGCCTGGTGTTGTTTCTCTTTTTATTAAATTTGAGTTTATAAATAGTATATGCCTGAAAAGTTAGATGCGGAGCTCCTGGCCTTAGAAAGCCTTTTAACAACGTATCAAGTAAAAGGCAAAACTATTTTGGGGTCAGGACAGGGAAGAGGAGATGAATTAGAAATGGAGAAGAAGGGAGCTCGAATAATTGTAAAGATCTATGAGCAATTACGAGAAAAAAAACCAGATCTCAAACTGCTTTACGCAGCATTAAAACTAAATTCTTCTAAATACGTGAAAATCGCTGCAGTAGATGTGTTAAAGAAACTTAAAAGAGAGAAGAGTATTCCATGGTTATTTTATGCGTTAGAAGATGAAAATGAAGATGATGTAAGAAATGAAATTGTTCAAGCTCTTGTTTCTTTGGGGATAAAAATTGAGAAGATAGATAAAATAATGGCTCAAGATCTTGATACCTATTTGAACAATAAAGTAGTGGTTAATGCTTATTGATCTATCGCTTGCTTTGCGAGGGGCTTCTTGCTTCATTAAGAATGCTTTCACCAAAATCACTTTTATTATTACCACTTTTAATATCGTTGATAGTAATTATAAGGACTAAACTTCGGATGAAGAATTGTTCTCCTATAAATTAGGGGCGAAAATATTGAGAAAGTAAGAGTAAAAATCCCAGGGATATACACCATAATGACAAATTTTTCGATAGGTACTGGAATTAATATTCCAATTAACAAAAATGATAGATTAGTAGATACCGACCAATAAATCATGAAATATAACAAGAAACACCTTTTTCTACTAGCGTCCACTTTTAGAAGGTTAACATACTTACAAAGTGGAATATAAAACAATAGGGGATCTGTTAAATAATCAATACTTAGCAAGAAGCGTTGCCAAAATGGAGAAAGATCAGCATAATTAATTGGGCTAAGTGAAATAAATCCACCAAAAGGATAGAAAATCTGAACACCGGCGAGATAAAAAAGATCTAAGACAATATGAATAGAAGTACCTATCCACAGGCCAAAAGCAAAAGATAATACGTATTCATCAGTTATTCCGGTTAGTGTTGAGATCATTACTAATATTAAAAACGTAGTATAAGTCACGAAACTATGTGTAACAGTCCTATGTATTGAAATTGCTTCATTTAGATTTTTTGTAATTAAAAAGATAATCACACTAAAAAGTAAGTCGATATCCGGTAATATCGAACCAAAAATAATCCCTAGTCGAAAATGACGCTGTGTTGTTTTTTTCCCCAGCCACATCCCAATGGCTAAATGTATTCCACCCGGGGGCATTTTATTCACTAAAGTATAAGTTTTTCTTTGTTAATAAACACTCACAGATACACACAATTATTTTTCGATTTTAGAGTAGTATACATTAAGTTTTCAATATTTTTTAGAAAAATAATAAATTAATCACAAAATTAGTAGGGATAATAAACATATTTTGTAAAAAAGTAGACAATTATTGAGGGGATCAATGCAGCAATTACATTAACAATGTCATTATTTATTATTTTAAGCCCTTTAACATGTTTAGTAATTGTCCCACCACATTTTAAATGAACTTTTTTTTCTGTTATTTTCTTACAAACTGGACATTCATATTGCGCTTGAATTATCGCTCCTAAAAAAGAATCAACTAATGAACCAAAAATCCCGCCAATTAAGATTATTATTGTAATTATGAGTATTTTTTGATAATTTTTTGTTTCAAGAGTTGCTGCAAAGAAATATGAAAACGCAATTAGGGAACTCCCTAAAGCAGTAGCACCAATCCCACGGAGAGAAATGCCTCCAGATGTTCCACGGGGAACTTTCTTAAAAGGATTCAAAATCCACACTGGTTGCTTTCTAGAAAGAACTCCGATTTCAGTTGCCCATGTATCTGCCGTCACAGTTGCTACTGAGGTTATTGCACCAATTGCAATTGGATCTGTAAGAGACCCTTTCCATATTCCTTGGTTAATAATTACATAAATTGCTGCGAGCATCGCGATACCGCCGTTTGCAAATACTTGAAATGCATCTCGAGTACCTCCTTTTTCGGCATATTCCATAGCTTCCTGTTTTATACGGTTTTTTTCTTTATATCTTGTAAGAAGAGAAGATGAAGCAAAAAAAATGATTACCGCGGCCCAATAAAACCAATTTGCCATAAAAAGTAATATTCCCATAATTGCCGCAGCCAATAAACCATCGGGAATACGTAAGGATTTTTTCAATATTGCATATAATGCTATTGGAATATTAACAAGGACTGCTAATAATAACACATACAGAGCATTCATTTATTCCCGCCTAAACGCTTCTATTCAATATACTTTTTGAAATTGACTATTAAGATATCTTCGTAATTATAATCTCTAAAATATTTAACTACATAAAATATAAGAAAAAAAGAGATAGGGGCTTTATTTTTTAGAAAAATGCAACTAATAATACTGCAAAGATCCCTGCCAAAAAGACACCATCAAAAGTTCCTGCACCGCCAATCGAAGCGATAGGGGCTTTAGTTTCAGGAATTTTTTTCAGATTTAATAGATCTGCTCCTATTAAAGAACCAAAAGTACCAACAGAATAAGCAATAATAGGTGCTAATTCATGATTACCCCAAGAGAAGATTACTGCGATTAATGCACTAACCATCGGAGGGACAAAAAAAGGAACTGCAATACCTACATGAGGAACGACCTTAGCAAAACGATGAATAATAATAGCAGCAATAATAGTTCCGGGAATAACATATAGAATTGCCACGGGACGCATAATTAACAATAATGTAGCGATAATTACGGGAATTACTGCACCACCAACATTTATTGCTATGAGAGTACGATTTGGTTGTTTATAAACTGGAACAACATACCTAAACCCAAAAAAAGAAACTGGAACTTCAACAACCTCCGTTCCTTCGCTTTCTACATAAGTAATAGGGATATTAATTAAGCTCCCCAAGAAAGAAAGCCATATTATCAAAAGCACCGCGGAGGGTGGGAATCCCAGATAGTAGAAAGCACTTTGAAAGTTCCAAATTAGTAGCGTCAAAAAAATTAATGACGTCATAACTCCTAAAAAGGTCTCATCTGAGTGGTGACGGTAAAAAGACATTGTTTCATGTATATTCAAACTAATAATTAAGGGTAAAGGTGTGTAACATAACACATAATAAGCAAAGATTATTTTTAAAAAGAAAATCTTTAATGGGTTGCGAGAATGTTTTTTTCAAGCATAAATTAAAAAAATAAATAAATGATTTAGTAAAAATTTGGTAAGATATTACATATCTGTTTATTTCGTTTCAACATGCTAATAAGAATTATAAAGTTATTCCAGATCTGATTGTTTATGGAAAAAACAGTCAAGATCGAAACTGATGTTTTAATAGATGGCTCACTTGACGGGCCAGTAAAGAATGGAGCACTTGTTTTTTCAGGAAGTGAAATTGTTTATGCTGGAGAAGCGGAACATGCCCCTAAAGCGGACGTGACTATTAATGAGAAGGCAGTAATGCCCGGAATGTGGGATACACATGCTCATTTCTTTGGTGTAAAAACTGCTAATCCCTCAGAATGGCTATTAACACCACCAACACAGATGGCAATGAGAGTAACGTATGATGCGAAAACCGCGGTGGAAGCGGGAATTACAGGTGTAAGAGAAGCTGGTGGAATTGGTTTAGATCTTAAATACATGATTAACGATGGTTCTGTGATTGGTCCAAGAGTTTTTGCCCCAGGTGCACCTTTGGGCACTACCGGCGGGCATGCAGACATGCACATGGTGCCGTTAGATGTTTTGAAAGCATTCCAGAACCCGTTTTTCGGGTCGGGAATAGTAGATGGGCCTTGGGAAGCAAAGAAAGCAGTAAGAATGCAGTTGAGGGCAGGTGCCGATCACATTAAGATAATGGCTAGTGGTGGTGTAATGAGTCAGAGAGATTCTCCTCATCACCAGGAATTTACTTATGAAGAAGTAAAAGCAATTGTTGAAGAAGCAAAGGCAAAAGATAGAATTGTAATGGCTCATGCACATGGTGCTGCTGGAATGAAAGTAGCGGTTGAGGCCGGTGTTCATTCCATTGAACATGGTACTTGGATCAATGAGGAAATTATTGACTTAATGATTGAGAGAGGAACTTTTCTAGTTCCCACGATCTATATTACTAGAAGGCTTATGGAGTTAGGACCTAAAATGGGTGCTCAGCCAGAAGTAATTGAGAAGATGAAAGTTGTTATGAAAGATCACTTGAATGGAATGAAACTGGCATATAAAAAAGGAGTTAAAATTGCTATGGGAACAGATATTTATTCTTCGGGATCAGATTCTCTTGTTCCATGGGGTGAAAATGCAAAGGAACTTGAGAATCTTACTGAGATCGGAATGACACCATTAGAAGCGATTCATGCTTCTACATATAATGGTCCACTAACGCTAGGCCCGCGTGCTCCTAAAACAGGATATTTACATGAAGGATATGATGCTGATGTTTTAATACTAAAAGAAGACCCATTAAAAGACATTACTATCCTTCAAAACAAACAAAACATACTTGGAGTGTTTATTTTAGGAGAGCTAATCATCAATAGAGGACTAAAAATATAGTATAAATGTATAAGTGACCTATATACCTATACTTCTTTTGTGAGCTACCCCTTGCTTTTGCTAGGGGCTTCCTGCTTCACAGAGGAGACTCTCTCCACAGGCGCTACGGGCCGTCCCAGCCCTGCAAGAAAAAAATATACAAAAAAACATATGATGTTTTCGGCTTTCATTCCCTCCCTTGCGGAAGGGAGAGGATTTCCCGCCGAGAAAGTTAAACGCTCTTGAAGAAAACTTTCCTTCTTTCTGGAAAGGTAGATTGGGAATGAGAAATTATAATATTAATATAGACAACGTAGAGATAATAATCAAAAATAAAGCTAAAACAGAGTATTCAATCACGATTTATGTGATTGGAATACAACAATAGCAGATCTCCTTACTTAAATAAGATATATAAAAATTTTTTACCCGGAGCTTCATTTCCATTGGGGAAGAGGATCTTGCTCCGGGAGTCTATCCCTCTCATATCCCCCAAGGGCTGATCATCCCGCCCGTCTGGGCAGTCCATCCCCTATTAGGGAGCGGACATTCGCCACTCCCTGTATATAATTAGGATCATCTAGTTCAAGTTCCTTACGGTTAAGTTCAATGACTTTTCTCCATGTCAATGCATTTAAAGTATCAAGCACCGGGATAACCCTTCTTGTATCGGTAGTAGTGCTACGATCTAAGTTCTTAACCCCACTCGTTTCAGCAACCCATTCGAAAAAATTTTTTCGAGCTAAATATTCACTGACTTCTCTTAAGTGTGCTTTATAATAATTTCTAACCAAATATTTTTTGGGGACCCATTCTTCCCACTTAAAGTCTAAAACCCAGACGTGTATACTTTTATTTCCTGTAAAAACGAACTTATGTTGCATGTTTTTTAATACATCTGACAATATAAGAGCAGTATGAATTGAGCTTTGTAATGAAGAATCTTCTTCAAAAGAGACTATTCCTGAGCGAAGTATTCTAGGATAACCTAATCTTCTTTTTCCTAAAGCTCTAGGATCAAAGAACTCTACTGAAGTCATGAATACTCTTAGAGGAAATCTTCGTGTGTTAATATATTGTCTTAAATGAATAGCAATATTGTTGTTATTTACTCTGCGTTTATTGATTGTTTTTTGTAACCATGACCATGATATATGCCATTTAGTCTTTCTTTTTTTTATTGTTCTAACTAGCCCCATGATTTTTATTCCTCTAAAACGTAAATCTATGTCTTGACAGTCATAATTCCAATTAGAATAATAATTTCTAATTGCATTCCTGTCTTTTGAATTATAAGAGGGATGTTTCATGGGGTCTCACAAATATATCGTTTTATTTGAAACTACTTATTATTTTTTGAGTTACGGAGTTTTTTTCGTAGTTTATTCTTTATATCTAAAAGTTATGAAAAAAGATTGTAATAAGATGAAGTAAAACGTGAACAAAAGATCACTATGCAAAAGGCCAGTAACGATGTCCTGCTCTCTGTTTTATTTTAACTATCTCTTCTAAAAGTTCATATTCACCTGGTTCTAACTGGTCCTTATATTTTGTCATTAATAATCTAGCATCTCTTCCCCTAATATCCGTGTATAGTATCATATCCTCTTTGATTTGCCTTCCCACAGTAGGCCCTTTTATACTGATTGCTACTTGTTTTCCTTTTGTTGCCTTATCAATATTTTGTCGGTTTTCTTGAATTTGCTGAATTGTTCCTACTCTTTTATTATCTTCTCTTATGAGAATATTCTTAGGCGTTATCATTCCTTCTAATACTTCAACACCAACAACGGCAGGTTTACTAATTCTAAAAACATAGTTCGGTAAAATCCTGATTTTTCCAGGTCGTTGTAAGTCTGCCAGTACTTGACTTTTTTCTTTTTCTTCAATCTCCGCCTTCCACGCTAAATACTCATCTATTACGTGGTAAATTATATTGCCAAGAAATACGGGCAATCCTTGTAAGTACGCTTCTTCTTCCGCGTCACCTTGGAAACCAACATTAAAGCCTATTATCGCACCATACTGCGGAACTTTTTCTGCTGTAATTAATGCTTCCATAACATCTCTTTTAGATATATCACCCACATCAGCTTTTCTTATTGGTATCCCATGGCTCCGCAGCATACCAACCAATGCCTCGAGAGAGCCTAGTGTGTCTGCTTTAAGAATTATACCTTCATCCTGTGTGTCAATTCTCAATGCTCTTAACTCTTCTTCAATTTCTTTTCGTAGTTTTTCTTCTTCTTTCTTTGATAATGCCACAAAAATAGGTGCACCAGCTAACGCTCCTTCTGGTTCTTGTAATAATAATTTCACACCCGCAGAAGCATAAATCTCATTCACTCTTGAGAACTTATCACGAGGATCTCTCATTTCATCTAAGGGTTTAGGAAGCAGTAACGCCTTTACTTTACTAGATTTAGCTCCTTGTTTAGTAGCAAAAACAACAGTATCATCTTTTTTGATAACTCCATCATAAAGAACAATATCTAAAGTAGTTCCCATTCCTTCTTCTTCTCGGACTTCAAGTACAACGCCTTTTCCAGGCCCTTCACTATAACGTAGTCTTTTCATCATGTACTGCTGAGTAATCCCTGAGAGTATTAGGAAAAGATCAGGTATCCCTTCCTTTGTATGTGCACTTACAGGTACTATTGCTACAGCTTTGGTATAATCTCTTATTTTATCATATCTCTCAGCAGGAAATCCTAAAGAAGAGAGCTCACCCTGTACTTCATAAATCTTGTTATCTAATTCCTGCTGGGTTCTTTTATTTTGCTTTTTAATAGTGGAAAGAAATGATTCCCCTTTATTAGGTTTCCAACCAGGAAGTCGATCTATTTTATTCAAAGCTACAATAAAGGGAGTCCTTCTTTGTTTTAATATGTCTATTGATTCGTATGTTTGCGCTTGAAATCCTCTTGTGGCGTCTACTACAAGAATAGCAATGTCCGCGACACTCGCCCCCCTTGCACGTAAGTTGACAAAAGCAGCGTGTCCAGGTGTATCAATTATTAGTAATCCTGGAATTTTTAACTCTATTTTAATGTTTAAAGCTTTAGCGACGGGCTCTGCTGCTTTAATTATTGTGTCTGCTGGGAAGAATGACGCACCTACGTGTTGGGTAATTCCACCAGCCTCGCGTGCTTGAACTGCTGTACCTCTTACAGAGTCGAGTAGAGAGGTTTTACCACTATCAACATGACCCAATACTACGGCGATTGGAGATCTTATACGTTTAATTTCTTCTTTTTTAACTGGGGACGAAGCGGACATGGTTTTTCACCCGAATTTATTTAATAAATAATCAAAGCAATAATATTTTCTTTTTTAACTTTATCGGCATCAATTCCCTTTCCATCTACACGGTGAGATAGGGATGAAAGCCGATAATTTTTTCCAGGATGTCATACATGTGTTTGTTGATTACACCTCTGAAGCAGAGGCCTTAGTGAAATTGTTCCGTGCGCGAGTCCTCCAACACCGTGAACGCACGGTAAGAGAGGCCCATACGAAAGCGAGAAACAATTCACAATTATTTTAATTTGTTGTTATTTTTATTGTTTTAAACTGTAATTGCATGGATTACTCATAAATCCATTGCTCTAGAATCCACTCCCAGTCAACAAGTTCTTCTTCAGTGAAATAAATACCAATCTCATATTTTGCATTTTCAAGGGAATCTGCTCCATGAATTAAGTTCCTTCCAATATCCATCGCAAGATCGGCACGAATAGTCCCAACGTCTGCATCTAAAGGATTTGTTTTCCCCATAAGTTGACGAACCCTATTAATTGCATTTTCTCCTTCGACAACCATAGGAACAGCAGGACCAGAAGTGATAAACGTAATTAACTTGTCATAAAATGATTTTCCCTCATGAATAGCATAATGCTTTTTTGCTTGTTCTAAAGAAGGCTTGATAAATTTCATAGCAACAATCTTTAATCCTGCGGATTCAATTCTTTTAATGATTTCTCCGACTAATCCTCTTTGAACAGCATCTGGTTTAATCATTACGAAAGTTCTTTCTTTTGCCATTTTTAATCACCCAAAGATTAAACAAGAATTATCTAGTAACATGTTATCATAAGTACTCCAAGCTAAAACAATTCTGTTAACGACACTAAAAAAGTTGTTAAGGATAAATCAGTATAAAATGTAAGAAAAATCAAAATAATAAGTACTACAGAGAGCAAATTCAACGATAATAAAAAACCTCTGGAACAAACCGTTCAGAAAAACGAGATAAATACCATTAATAAAAATAATAATTATTACACTAAAAATAGGTCTTAATTTTTTTAAATTAATCATGAAAACTAAAGATAAAGATACGCATCCTTTTTAAAGGAAATTTAGAAAAAGGAGACAGTAATGGATCAGAATACTAATAAGAACAATCTTAGAAATAAAAGGAATAGACATTCTTCAAACGGTATTAAATACACTAATTCAAAACAAAAACTAAAACAATGTCATAGCTGTAAGGGATATTTTCCGATTTCAGAACTTCGAGCAGTACCTACTGGGTTCACTAGAATGATTGGAAAAGGCAAAAAACATTCATATTGTTATTATTGCTCATACATTTATCGTAATCCTGCTCACTGGGTAAGAATACAATGGCGAAAAATTACTGTTAAAAAATCTCATGCTCTAATTCTTGCAATAATCCTTACAATATTTTCTCCTCTTTTCTACTTAGTCTATTTTACTTATAGCACATTACTTTTAACTTTATATTTCCTGTTTTTAATCCCTTTTATCCCATTTAAAATGATTTCTGAGATTTTTGGTGGCACCGAAAAAGGAAGTAACATACCACGAAAGACCCTAACTTTATTATTTAAACCAGGAGTTTTAGGTGACAGCCTAAAAGAAAACCATGATTTGTGGTGGGAAGGAAAATTAGGGATTAAGGACTGGGGTACAAGAATGGATGCATTAATAAAAAACACTATTGCGTTATTATTTACTGAGATCATTATTTTAGAAGCATATTATTGGGGAGTAATGCAGAAATATATCTTGAATCGAATGCCTTTGATCTTAGCAGCGTTTTTTATTCTTTACCTGGCATTGTCTTTATATTACTGGATCAGAAATGGATTTTTAGAACTTAGCACTGCGATATTTTTCGAACTTTTTAATATTTTGAAAGTTGTTAGATATAATCTTTTTTCAGTTCCCAAAGCTCGTTACCCTAAAACGTTCTATGAGAATGTAGTAAAATGTTGTGAGTGTGGAAATCCACTGACAGAAAAAGATGATGTTGTAATGTGTGATTTTTGTGGTAGCCTATTTCATTCTAAAGAACTTTATTATTATGTATGGAAAGATGGGATCTGTCCATCATGCAAAAACATTTGTTTTCCTAAAAAAGTAAAATTAAATGGTTCCAATGACAAGTTCAGAACAGCAATCCTCATTGACACCTAAGCAATTTCTTGCATTACCGGTAATTCTTTTATTCTTACACACAATTTTTTCACTTAGTGTTTGGGGTACTAACTTCTACATTCCTTTTATGATATTGATATTTGTCGCCGCTTTTTTTGTAGGAGTAATGATAAGAGAAGTTCCTATAGGAATAATGGAAAGAAAAAAGTTAGTCTCTAAACAAGTACTGATTACTTTTATCATCTTCACGCTAGTAGAGATGATAAATGAAATCATAAGGGGTAATACTGGCTATGATATTCTAATTAATGCTATAACGTATGCGTTCTTAATTAGCGTGATTCAATGGTTTGGAGCGATTGTGGGTAGAGGAGTTAATCTTCCAGAGCATCAATTACCAAGTGAAATATATTTAGATGAAGAAGCAAAACCAAAAAAACGTAAAAAAAAGAAAAAAAAGAAAAATCGCTCAATTTCAAAAACTGAAGAAGATCTTAAAGAAGAAAGAGAAAAAGATCAAAATACATAGATAAATCTAATAACGTTAGTTTGTAAAATTACTGTTTATTTTGTTAGTTAGTGTTTTTTTTCTTTATCAAGAAGGAATATTGTTCTGGTCTGATCTTTTTTTAGTATGTTCGAATGCTCTTCCTAAGATAATAATTGAAATAATAGAAACAATTGCTTGCGGAATAGTTTCAGTTAAAAATGGAAATAATATCATCATCGGTGTCATGATTCCTGTAATTAGTACTAATTTTTGTTTATCATCCCAATATTTGTTTAGACCACCACTTAAAATAACGACGAATAAAGGAAGTCCAATCATTAAAGCAAATGGGACTTCCCAGGGGATATTGCTCTCTACCATAAACCATGAGAAAATTACCCATAAAAAGAATCCTGCAATACCTGAAAAATAAATTCTGAGGGGGGAAGATGTTAATTTTTCTTTTTCAAAATCATCTTCATGTAGTTTGAGGGCTAATAAGAAAAGAATAACGGTAATAATCATCGTGAGTAAATAAGGTGTTGTTGGGACTTTATAAGGCCATACTATAAAGAACAATAATAAGCTAAAAAAATATAATATAATTGCAAAAACAATAGATTTCTTGCTTTCTAACAATGGTTTGTATTTATACTCTGGGAAAAAAATCTCGAATAACGTAAGTGGTACCCAAATACTCACTACTACATGATATAATGTAACACTTACAGACCATACCATGTTTGTACCCCAAACACGGCCATAAATAGCTAATTCGTTTATTTTCCAGTTAGGATTGAAAAAACTTTTCAAACTCAGGCCTTCTTCTAGTATCCCATAAACACCACCTAACAAAAGAATACTTGTTGTAGATAAGTGCTTAGTTGTTTTAAGATAATGTATTATTACAAGTCCTAAACCATATAGCATCATTAATGGTATAATAACTTGAGGAAGAATAAATGCAGATAATGGTGTGGACATAGAAACTGCTTCACCAAAAAAAGGTCCAAACAAAAGTAAAGTGATTAATGCTTTTATGTTCTTATTGTCTATCATAAACGATTATCAAAGGAAATTATTATTTATAAACAGTATCAAAAAAATGCGAATTACTCCTTCTTTTGCGAGGAGCTTATTGGTTAAAAGAAAAGGTTTGTTTCAGGATAACATCATTGTAATGGCGATCTTATAGTATCTCTCACCCCCCACCCATCTTTTCAGAAGAAAGGAAACTTCTCGTCGACAGAATTAAAATCCCCATTCTGCAGTTGTTTTAAAGCCTTTAATCATTGTCCAAAGTTCTTTTCTCATTTTTCGTCCATATTTATCTAGAAAACCAATATATCCTGCTTTGAGATAACCTGAAATACCTAATTTATCTAAATAATATCCATCAAGAATCGTAGAAAAATGATTATAAACATCATTTTTAAAATTATAAAAGATTCTATGTGCTAAGATTATACTCTCATCAGCAATTGGGAGGGTGAAGAGAATGTTTGGGTATTCCATTAAACGTTCTTTAGAATAATTTTTCTCTTTTATTGCTTTACTAGCTATCTTTCCTGCTAAGTCTCCAGATATAAGGGCCGCACGTATACCACCATAAAACAATGCATTAGCAGTTCCTGCAGCATCACCCGCCGCCAAGAAATTATTCTCCACCGGTTCTTTTACAGGCCCCGTCATAGGAATTGCTCCCCCAATATATTGCATTATTTCTCCTTCAATTTGCCTTTCTGTAATAAATTCATCTAGTAGTTTTCTTGGTTCTGGTCTTGTTGTTACTATGCCTACGTTTGCATGGTCATCTCCTTTTGGAAAAATCCATATATAACCACGTTTATATTTTTCAAAGTCAAGATAAAAGTCAAAACTTTCAGTTGTAATCCCCTTAAGTTTATATTCCACGCCAAAAACATATTTTTCGGGGGTTTGAGCACCTATCATTTTACCTATTCTAGCCGACGGACCAGTACCATCGATTACTATTTTTGAGGAAAAAGATAACTTTTCAGAATTATTTTTTAATACTTGAATTTCTAATTCCTCTCCTACTCTTTTAACACCAATTACTCGATGTCTGGTTTTTACTTCGGCACCTGCTTCAGCTGCTAACTTTGCATTATACTGATCAAATTTTTCTCGGTTTATTATAAAGCCATCAATTCTCAGTTTAACTACACTAGCATTAGGAGCAAACATTCTAAATTCCTTTACAGGGCGATTAAAATAGTCCGCATCTTCAACTGGAAGATCAAAAGTGTTTAAAGCATCTCTACTTATTCCTTCGCCACAAGAAATTGGCCTTCCAATGATCGGGTGTTCTTCGAGAAGCAAAGTATTTACACCTGCCTCTGCAGCACTTATCGCTGCCCTGTTACCTGCGGGACCTGCACCAACAACAACCAAATCGAATTCTTCCATCAACCAACAAGAACAAGGGAAGACTTAAAACATTTTTTTCATAAGGAAAAAACCCTTCACAGTGTTACCACTTAAGGAAAAAACTTCAACACCCAAAGAAAATAAAAATTTGTGTATCAAATAAAGAGACTTATTTTTTATTTTTAACAAAAACAAACGAAATGGCTTGCCAAATAATTTTTTGTTTATTTCTCGTAACAGATATCATAAAAACGGCATTTAGACCAAGAGTTTCTACATTCATATTCAAATTCCGGTATTGCTGGCGGAAGAAGGCCTTTTCCAATAACATCTTTTATTTGAGTAAAATTAAGGTTTATTTCAAAAGGAATTCCAGATTTTACTTCTTTTGAATAGCCAAAATAATTCGCAATATTTAGCAAAGATGCGTTTAATTCTGCGATTTTAGAAGCTACTTGTGAAAAGAGCTCTTTGTCAAAATCAAACCTAAATAACTTCATTCTAAAATTATTCCTTTCAACATATAATAATGCTCCAGGAATTCCTCCTAATGCTGCTTGATAAACGGAAAGTTGCCTTCGATGAGATTCTTTAGGTTTAACTTTTGATGCGTCAGAACATGTTTTTACGTCGATTACTACTTTACTACCATCAATATCTTTAACCAGTAAATCATAATGCCCAGATATTTTAAAATCTCCAAAATCAAGCTCTACTTCTTCTTCAGAAGAGATTAAAATGGGTTCTAAGGCTTTTTCTAAAAAATCATGGATTAATTGCCCTGTCATTGCAGTGCCCATTAATACTTCATCCTCTTCTAATGTTTCAAGTTCTTCTATCCTTAGTAACATTTCTAACGCAAGTTTTCGGTTACAATAAGGGACTCCTGAAGCGCGATAACGACGGATCATAGGCGAATAAGTATGACCAGTTGTGCTTGCATAGTCACGTACTAATTCTTCAATTCGACGTAATAATGCTTCTTCTTTGTCCGAAGGACGGTCAGAATCTTCAAAGAAAGAAGTTAAATCCGGATTACTAGGCATTCAATTTAAATTTCAAAATTAATTATATTAATCACTTCTCATCCCACGATAGATATGGGTCAGAAACCCACTACTTTCAGTTATGTTATTGTTCACAATGTTCTTAATACGCATTAATAGGGAACTTACTAAAAGAATGTAATGCTATCGGCAGAAAGTTTTCTTCTGAAAGGCAAGTGACTAGGAATGATGAGAATATTGCTACGTTGCATTCGAACATACTAAAAAAAGACTAGATCAGGACAATATTCCTTCTTGATAAAGAAAAAAAACACTAACTACAACAAAACAAAAAGTAATTTTACATCTGTAATAAACAAGACAATAATAATTTTTTACTATATCTCTTTTGTCTCTTGATAAATTTCTTCTATTAGTCTCTCAGGTTCCACTTGTCCTTTTTCAACCAGATCCATTTTTTCCATTAATTTTCTGGTTCTTTCTTCTGAGATCAGATGACTAAAGTTTTGTTCTAAGTATTCATAGATTTGTTTTCCTAGTTTAGTGCTAAAGAGCCGGTTATTTTTCTTGAAAATATAATTTTTCTGGAAAAGTTTATCAATTATTATGGCATAAGTGGATGGTCTGCCAATACCCCTTTGTTTCATTAGATTAACAATCTCTGCCTCGTTAAAAGGAATAGCTAGTGGCTTAGATTCTAGCTTTGCAATTTTACGAACTTTACCTACGGGCAACTCTTTTCTTATTTTTACGTATGGATATAATTCATGGGCACGACCTTCTGCATGGACTGCAATTTTTTTATTAATTTTTTGTTTTGCTGATCCCCATTCAAATTCAATAATATAGTGCTTTTCTATTACAATGAATTTTTTTGCTTGACTTGCCATAAATCTACGGAAAATCAAATCATAAAGCGCTAAATGCTCTTCATTGATTTCTTCACCTGGCACAATGCCTTCTTTTATTAATTGTCTTATAACAGTTAATGGATAAGGTTTAGTGGGCCTTATACATTCATGAGTTCCTGCGGCACCCCAACTACGACCTTCAAAATCTTCTTTCAAAAATGCTTTTGCTAATTTTATTCCATTATCACTAACATGAGTAGAATCTGTTCTATGATAAGTAATTAATCCAGCCTCAAACAGTTTTTGGGCTAAGTCCATTGTTTTTGCTGTTGAAAAACCCAATTTTTGAGTGGCAGCTTGTAACATTACATCTGTAGTAAATGGAGGCAAAGGAGAATAAGTCGTTTCTTCAGTTTTAACTTCTTTGATCTCAAGCTCTAAAATAACGCTCTCTTTGATATTATCTTCTGTTATTGGTTTTAATTCTATATCAAAATCTTTTATTACGTATATTCTTATTTTCTCTCGAGATTTTTGTTCTTGTTTTATTATCCACCCTAATACGGGTGTTTGAACTCTACCAGCAGCTAATGTTTTATTATTAAAGCGTTCTTGCAGGTGCTGAGAAAGAATAAAACCAATCCACCGATCTTCAATCCTACGAACTACTTGTGCTTCCACCCTATCAAGGTCAATACTTCGTAAGCTTGATAAGGCAGTTCTAATTGCTTTAGGAGTGACTTCATGAAACTCCGCACGAGTTACTTTGGCAATAGGACTCAATAAATTCTGTAGGTCCCATGCAATCTTTTCTCCTTCAGAATCAGGATCCGTTCCAATGATTACTAACTCAGTTTCATAAGCAACAGAACGTAAATCATTAATTCTTTCTTTTGAAGAAATAATCTCTTCGCTTCCACACTTAGGACATTTATCAATCTCCATGCTAATTTGATATCCACATTGTGCGCATTTGTAAATTGGGGAATAAATTGGAATAAACTCCTTTTTATCTGTTATTTTAATTCCATGATAGCCCTTCCCAATTATTAAATCCGTAACATGTCCTAAGCTTGCAGTTACCATTAACAAATATTTTTCATTAGAAACCTCATAAGCTATTATACTGCCTTTTTTCTTTATACTAGGTCTTCCAAAATAATGGGCAATGTGTTTTGCTTTAGTAGGACTTTCAACTATGAATAACGCTGGCTTAATAATGTCTGTTTTTTCTAATTTTGGGGTCCTAGAAACATATAACTCTTTTTTAATTAATTCTAAGTCTACTTCATGATATTCTTGAAAATCAATACCATAATAACCTGCTTTGTTAATAAAAGCAGAAATGATCGATTCATTGTCCTCCATAACAAATGATGCGCCCTTAGTTAAACCCCAAGGCATTAATCTAGATGTCCGGCCACTACCTTGTATGTATGTTTTTAGATCTGGAAAAACAATGGTGTCTCCAATTATTGAAATATCATTTAAATAATTTTGTTTAGAAAGTAATAATGACTTTACTCTTTCTTGAGCCTTATTTAAAAGTTCTTGATCAATATCTTCTTCAGTTTTCCAATTAAGTAATTCTCTAAATTCAGACATCGATTCTTCATCATAAAACTTCAGAATTAGTTGTTTTAGGAAGCCAAGAGGAATTTTATCTATTGATACCTTAAACGAGGGTATACCATAAAATACCACGAATTTTATTATTTCTGGCAGATCCAAGCCTCTTATTAAGCTTCCATAATAATGAGCGGTACCTATCAAAAAATCGAGATCTTTATTTTTAAAATCTTCAAAAGGACGTTTGTCTTGGGCAGTAACCAACCCAATCTTATATCCTTTTTTCGATAATTTTTCATATAATTTTTCAGCAATATCAGTATTTTCAGTATAAATGATACCACCGGTTTCCATCTTTTTAAGGATTTCTTCTAATGAATTCACCTCTTTTTTCCTTAAAATTATATCATAAACATCTCTTAAGACAAAACTTGAACCACCAACGTCAAAACCTAATAGTTCTTTGAATAACATTGTAGACTTTCCAGGTTTTGCCGTTGCAGAAGCAACCATTAATGATCCCCTAGCCTCGCCAGACCATTTATCATTAATCCTGCGGAAACCAAGTAGATTCAAAATTTTTTCTACGTTTCTTGAGTTCTTTAATAATGAATCGACATCATCAACAAAAATAAAATCCATAGTATTATTCCTTACTACAGAGAAATTTTTAGTTAAGAACTGTGTTGTAGTCAATAAAATATCAAATTCTCCATTACTAATTGATTTCTTAACCAACTCTTTTTCTTTTTCTTTCATGTCTGAAAAGTAGGCTACAATTTTCGGTTTTTTTTGATGCTTTTTTTCTATAATCGAAACAAATTTTGAAAGAAGATCATATGCTTGCTTTACCAGAAGAGATGTTGGGAATAATAAATAGCTTCTTTTTTCTTTTAAACTAAAGAAAAGAGATGCGACTAGTCCAAACCTAGTTTTTCCTATGCCGGTAGGAGCAGTTACTGCGAAGCTTTCACCTCTCAATAGACGTTTCATCCATAACTTTTGAATACTTCGGGGCTCCCCAACGCAGTCCTTAAACAGAGTTTCAAAGGTATTTAGTTCATGTAATTCAAATGGCTTGGATAAAGGAATTTTTTTCTGGAAACAAATATGTTTGTTAATTTCTTCCAAAGTTAATGTAGCACCACATACAGGACAAAGTGTTTCATATTCCACTTTAAGCAAATGTTTTCACCCTTTGTTATATTCATAATACACTGTTTTTGTTTTCTTCGGTCTAATTTCTTTCGTTAAAGAAAACACAAAGGGATTAATTTTTTAAAACATTCTTTGTATAGAGTAATGATTATATTTTTTTATTTAAACAAAATTAGTAGCCGAAAAAAGAATTCATTTGGAGGAACATCTCTTTTTTACTCTAACGATATTATATTAATAATTATTTACTAAACTAAAGA
>JAMOVR010000353.1 GCA_027061945.1 Candidatus Heimdallarchaeota archaeon | reverse complement strand
CCATTTTCTATTAATTTATGAATTATCAAGAAAAACTCTTCTTGGACAATTATTTAACAAAACAAGCCTACAAATCGCTTTTTATGCTCGTTTGTTAGCTTTCGTAAGAGGAAGACCAAGAATATTAAACGTAGCCCAAGCATTACAAGTGTTCTTAGCCCACAGAGAAAGAGTAGTTAAAAAACGAACACAATATGAATTAAATAAAGTAAACAATAGATTAGAAATTGTTTCTGGTCTAATAACAGCCTCTGATCATATTGATGAAATAATAAAAATAATACGTTCTTCTGAAAGTAGAAGTAATGCTCATGACATTCTAAAAGAAAAATATGGTTTTACTGATAGACAAGCAAAAGCAGTTTTAGATATGCCTTTATCAAGACTGCCTAGATTAGAACAAGAGCAATTAAGAACAGAAAAAGTAGAGTTGTTAGAAAAAGCAGCTTATCTCCAAAAAATTCTTAGAGAACGTGAAGCGTTATTAGCAGTACTAAAAGAAGAGTTTGAAGAAATAAAGCAAAAACATGAAGATCGTAGGAGAACAGAAATACAGCCTTTTGATGATACTATTACGTCAGATCGCCCATTAGTTCATTTACATACAGTGCTTTTATCAATAACGAAAAAGGGTTACTTAAGAGCAATTGACTACGAAAAATTCAAGACTCAAGGAAGAGGTGGAAAAGGAGTTAAAGCCATTAAATTGAAAGATGATGATCAAATAATCGACATGGTTGTTACTACTAACCATCATAAAGTACTATTACTTACAGAGGAAGGTATAATTCATACATTACCGGTATGGCAAATAAAATTGAGTGAAAAGCGCTCTTCTATGGGCACATTAGTCAATCGTTTTCTACCAATTAAGGCCCCTATTGTAAAATTAATTCCTGTAGATGAACAATCATTAGAAGACCCAAATAAGTATATCCTAATGGTAACAAAAAACGGTATTATCAACAAAACAGCTTTATCCGCATTCAAAAAAGTACGGAAGACAGGAATTATCGGAACTGGCTTAATGAAAGGAGATAGAGTGGTAAAAGCACTTATTTTAGAAGGCAAACAGGATGTTTTTATTGCATCTAGAAAAGGACAGATGATACGGTTTCCATGTAGTGATGTTAGAGAAACTGGTAGAACAGCGATTGGTGTCAAAGGAATAAGACTAGATCATGGAGATGAAGTTGTAGATGCCTTTTCCATTCCGTCCGATAAGATCGATGAATACGCAATTTTAGTAGTGACAGAAAAAGGCTTTGGAAAAATGACCAAAGCTACAGAATATAGAAAAACACATCGTGGCGGTAAAGGCGTAAAAACCATTAAAATAGTTAATAAAAATGGATATGTCGTAGCAGCACTTCCTGTTAAATTACCCGCCAAAGAAAATGACACTATCTCTTTAGTCAACTCTTCTGCGATAATTATTCGAGTTCCTGTCAAAGATATACGTATGACAACTTCAAGACTTACTATGGGTGTCAGAATAATGCGTCTTACCCGTGGAGAAAAAGTAGTATTAGTCTCTTCATCTTTAGGGGAAGCTGGTGAAATCTATGAAGAAGAAAAAAAAGAGGATGATGAAGAGAATAACGAAAATGAGAATATTGAGTAACTAATTTCTTGCTTTTAGAAAAAATTATCTCCATCAAAGCTCTTTAATAAATATTTTATGCGGGTAAATATGACAGATAAAAAAATAAGAGCTTATAACATTACTTACAGATAACCTTTATTTCAGAGGTTCATAAAATGCCCGTAGGATTTAACGCAGAAAACATAATTCCTCTTTATATTGATGGAATACTTCACCTTATTAACGTCGAGGAACTAGAAACACTTATTTCTTTCCCAAACGAGAATAATTCTTACTTAGTAAAAGAAGACGTAAGTTCTCTTCATTTCTACTCTTTAGGGCCTAATGGATTAAGCCAAGTAAAGCAAATATCTCGAGAAATAGTAGAACAAAGCATAACTTTAAAGACTCATAATGGGAGAGAAATAAGATTAGGCTCTGATCAGCAAATACTAGTTAAAACAACAAATGGTACTACATTTATTAAAGCTAAAGAGCTTAAACCTGGAATGGTTGTTGGTGAATTTGCTGGAAATATTTTAACAAATCGTATACCTCCCGAAATTGATATTATCTCCGAGTTCATGTCTGAAAGCCCTCCCGAAATTCCGGCGAGATTATATGTCACTAATACTCGAAACCTACTTTTAACTTTAGGAGATGCTTTAGAACGTATTTTAGAAAGAGAAGAAATTGATAAGGAAAATGAACAGTTTGCCCCTAATAGGATTACTCTTCAGCAATTTTATCTCTTAATTAACAAGTATGGACTAATGGATTATGCTGATGATAATTTATTTATTACTAGTAAAGATGGTAATGGTACGGTTCCATTGACCCTTGAAATAACAAACCAATTATTTGAATTTCTGGGTTTATTCATACGTTATGGCTTTTTCTCCAAAAATGATGGTCATCCTTTTCTAATTGTACCTCCTGATTTAGTCCCTAAATCCTTATCTTTAATAAGATATCTAACAAATTCCCCAATAACCTATTTTGAGACAACTAATAGAATGATAGAAATTCATTTTGGAAAAGAAGTAGAAGGTTGGCTTTTAAGATATGTTTTTGGAATAAATCCTTATTATAATCAAAGAACATTCCCTAGATTCACAAATATTTGTGATAAAAGTGATATAATCATGTTTATAAAATATTTCATGGAAATTGATTATTCAACAGGTTTAGTGACTCATAACTCTTTAAGATTCCCAAATAAATCTATGACCCAACAAGCATATTATTTCTTAAGATCTATTGGAAAAGATATTAAATTTATGGAAAATAATCATTCTGCTTATCAAAAAATAACTGTTACTGACAGTACTAAATATTACAATTGGGATCCAATTATCGAAATAAGTAAAGAAAAACAAAAAGAATATTTTTACTCAATAAAAAATGAAAATAATACTCCGTATTATGCAGGCACTGGTTTTATTTTAAAATAACATAAAAATAAAGTTTAGAATTATATTTTTTTAAAAATAATTAAAGAAAAACAAAAAACGTCGGGTGATCAGATTTTTTCTCTGATTAAATTTAATTTACAATTTTGTCATAAATACTTGTAAACATTATTAACAGCATTAATGCGGTAAAAAATGGTCCTAAGAAGAAGAAAGAAATTCTCCCCACTTCGATTGAATATGTAGTTGCGACTGTACCTCCTACAATTAATTCTAATAGACCCGCAGTAAGTGCTGTTACTTTCACCCATTCTTTTTTAGGTACAACTAGTACTGCTACAGCCACAACTCCAATTGCTAGTCCCGCGACCATGTTAAGTCTTTGAGTCATTACATAGATCCAATTTGCAGGTGGTGCTACTGCTTGCATACGATTTGTTGCAGCAATTGCATTCATGAAGGAAGTGATCATTGCCATTCCAGTAATAATTCCAAATCCAACATGTTTCCATGATAATTTTGCTACTAAGAATGTGAGAAGTAAGTAAACTATTAAGCTAGGTAAAAATACAAAGAAATAACTTGGAAATTCACCGTTACTCATTGGTGGTACCATTGGCCAGAAGCTACCTTTTAATGCCATAACAGCTCCAATAGCAGCAAAAGGATATGCCCATTTCTTTCTCTTGTAAAATCCATATGCAGCTGATAAGAAAAATACTCCTGAAAGAAGTCCGATGTCTGTAAATGCAGGATAATACCAAATTACGTTGTTTTCACATCCTGCAGGGCCTTTGGCTTTTTCTATCTCAATTAATTTGTAATAATCATGTGCAAATGCCCATGGGTACATTGTCAATGTAACAATAGCACCAATCAGAGCGACCCATACTCCTTTTTTATTATCGATCTCTCTGATTGTAATGTCCATGTCTTTACTTTCATCCATTTTATTCACCTTTTTAGTGTTTTATAGTGGTCTTTTTTGGGAGTATAATTGCACACACCCAAAATTTGACCTCAAAAAAATAATCTTACACGGTATTTAAAAATATTTTTGAGAATGATTAGATTTTTTTGAACACAAAATATTCTTTATGTGTCTTGAATAATAAAAATTACAACCCGTAAAAAAGTCGGGGAATTAGTGCCTTTTCTTCATTTCTTATTATCCTTTCTTAACAAAAAAATAATCTTTGTTCTTTATTTTGAGGTCAAAAAAACAGTTACATTCATACAAAAAAATATGAATTTATGAAATAATTAAATAAAAAAAGAGAAAAAAATAGTTCATGTGGTTAAACAATTTAAGAATTAATGAGAAAAAAGTATTGTCTCCTGTTGAATTTCTAGTACTAGCTAATTGCGTATCTGATAAGTATATTAAAGCAAATGAAATTCTAAACAACATAAATAGTCAAATTAAACATTGGGAAACTACTGCTGGTACTATATATCCTATATTACATCGATTACGAGATTATTCTTTGTTGGAGGAAGATCCAAATCAAAAATTGGCATTCAAAATTTCTCAAAAAGGAATTGAATTTTTCATCTCTGCGGTCTGCGCGTTTGAAGAGCATTATGAGACCGACACCTCATTTTTTATGAGTATTATTCGTTCTTTCATAAAATTGGATCCAGTAAGGGCAGAAGAGATTTTGAAGATATATCAGAGAAAGATAAATGAATTTCTTAAAGACCTTAATGATTTACAAAAAGAGGTTGAAGAACAGAAAAGAACTAATGGATGGGTAACGATTCCAGTAACATTTGAAAGTGATGGTGATGAATGAAATTGGTCCTTTAGAAATAAGTAATATTCCTAATGGAATGGCTAAAATCGAACCAC
>JAMOVR010000352.1 GCA_027061945.1 Candidatus Heimdallarchaeota archaeon | reverse complement strand
TCGAGGAGGGCACCCGCCCGGAGACCGAGATCCGCATCGAAACCCCGCTCATCAACCTCACCAAGGCCGAGATCGTAAAACTCGGGGTGAAGCTCGGGGCCCCGCTTCATCTCACCTGGTCTTGTTATCAGCGCGAAGACCGCGCCTGCGGCCGCTGCGAATCCTGCCTCCTCCGCCTCAAAGGCTTCCACGAAGCCGGCCTAGAGGACCCCATCCCCTACGCGGAGTAAGATTGAACTTCATTTTTTAGTCCTTCAGAAGGAAAATTTAAAATTATCTTTAAAATTTTCCCGCGTTAGGACATTTCCGTTCTAAAGCGTTAGGAAGAGATACGCCAGGTAGTTCATTATCTCGATCCAATTGGTGGAGCTTTTTTACGCGCTGTAAATGTTCCCAAAGGGGGCCAGCAATTTTTTGGGGGAGGAACTATACGGTTTTTATCCCCTTTTCCCGAGCGAACAATGATATGATTAAAAATGTTTGGCTTTTTTCTCTAATAAAGTCCCAATCCTACCCATCAGGATCGGCGGTTTCTTTTCCTATTTGAAAAGTAGTTGTAAGGCTTGACAATTTTTTGATTTGTTCTACTTGCTAAGGTTCACAATCTTTCCCTAATGTTTTGTGGAAATCCTTAAGGATCATTTGAGGGAAGGATCATTTGAGGGATGGTTGTTTATTCTTGGTTTACTGAAATGCAGAGCCTCCTTGGGTAAATGGAGATAAAGTAGGCTTTTTCCATAAAAATTTCTTGTTGACAGATACTTAGGCCAATGCTATTGGGACTTTTAAATCTCTTCTCAAGAATTAAGGTATCTGGTCAATTTTGAATGTTAGTCTGTAAGGAGTGAAAAGATGCATTTCTTTTATCTTGATGAATCAGGTGATACTGGTATGAACTTAAATGATCCCAATCAACCTATATTTGTTTTGGGTGGTATCAGCGTTAGAGATAAAGGGTGGAATAAAACTCAGGAATTATTTACCTCAAAGATTGAGAATTTTTTTCAGAGAGAATTGTCAGGCTTTAAGGTGCCAAGAGATTTTGAACTGCATGCTGATGAGTTGTTATCTCCAAAAGGAGAGGGAGTTTTTTCTAATATTGAATTAGAAAAGCGTTGCCAATTAGTTCTAGAATTACTAAATATATTACATGAACGTTCTCACAGTGCCCATTATTTGGCAATAGACAAACAAAAATTAAAAAATGCTCCTCTATTAAATATGGAGTTGCCATATGATTCTAAATGTCCATATCTTTTGGCGTTTGATTTTATGATTAATTATATCAATTGGTTTGTAAAAGAAAAATTGGGTCAGTCAGCCAGAGCTATGATAATTCTTGATAGAAAAGAAAATTATCACGAAGATATTGAAAGAATTATGAGAGTTAGACGGTATTCAGGTCCGAAAATATATAGATTAAAACGGATAGTAGAATTTAGCTATCCAATCGATTCAAAAAAGAATCCCATGATTCAATTTTCTGATTTGGTAATTTATTGTGTGCGTAAATTTATAGAGCTTGAGCATGGATATAGAGATAATTGGCCGGAAGAAGCTAAAAATTTTTATGCAAAATGCTATTCTATAATTCATGATAGAGTGGCTAAGCTCACAATGGTTCCTAGGCAAGAAAAAGGAATGGAGCAATTAAACGCTTTTTTTAATAATGTAAAAATAGGACCTCGTAAAAAATGGAGGCAAAATTATATTATTTAAAGGTTAATAATTGAGTGTACTTGACCGTTATTTTGCTGGATTTTACAGCGGGTTTGCTAGATAAAAATGTATAAAAAGAAAAAATTAATAATCTTGCTTAAAGATTTTATTAGAAACAATCCACCTCTTGATAAAGATGGTAAACCAACGTGGTGGAGTACAGAGAATTGGCTTGAACATTTAGATAATTTAATTCCTAATTGGAGAGAACTTTTAAACTATCCAGAAGCATGGGAGGAAATCAAAGGAATCAAACCGAGGAGAAATTATGATAACTTGTTGAAAATAATTTTAAGATATGCCCCACCTGAAAAATTAATAGAGTATTTAGAAAGTGAAGATGTTATAGAATATAACTGTGCATATAAGATTTTGATAGAAGATAATGCTAAGAAATTGACTTCTCATTTATGGAAATTACTAAAAACTGATACAAAAATATGGCTAATTTCTAAGATTGTAGATGAAGTTTTTGAAGGGTCTTGTCTCAAATTTTTGAGGAAGATGGATGTTCTACATGACCCAAAATCTTTTTTTGAAAGAATAACAAGACAAGGATATATTCTTTGGATTTATCCTTACATAATTCCGTTACTAGTTACAGAAACGATATTTTGTGAAGAAATGGTTATTCTTCACCCTTTATGGATCAGAGTAAAGTCAGTAATCGAACAGGCAAATGATTTGTTTTCAATGAGAAAGATTGAAGAATTAGAACGAAAATTTAAGGAATTGTTTCAGCGAACATTTGCAGGGTTACAACCTTTATTGCAATGTTCCTTTTTAGGAAAAGATTCTCCTGTTTCTAAAAATGTACTCTTTGATCCTTCTTTGTTATTAGATGATAGAAAGATAATAAAAACTCTTAATTTTATGAAAATGTATCATGGAAAATTTAACTTTTTTATATTAAGTTCATTTTATAGAATTTTAAGAAGTAATGACACTAAATCTTTTAAAGTTATGGCTTTTTTTGAATATAAAGAAAAAATTTATCCGGAAGAAATTCTCAGGATGTTAGATAGGTTTAAGAGATATTTTACCTTGTTTGAAATTCCACTAGGCCCTTATCGAGAAAAATACTCATTATTTTATAAAAACCTAAGTAAGGAAATAGAAGATCACTATCTGGCAGAAATTCTTTTTGAAGAATGGATCTTTTTACAAGAATTTTCTTGGATTGTAGCAGAATCTAAGAAAACATTTGAGAAATTTAAAGAAGCTGGAGCAGTTGCAATTGAATTATATGAAAAAGCAGTTGATAAATTGATAAGAAGGACACTAAAGAAAAAAGATGACGATTTTATAAACACATTTGATAAGTTAAGAGCACTGGGAAAGTGGATTGCTGTTGGAAGTTCTTCTGCTACATCTTTATTAAATCCTCTTGTTGCAACTTTCGTTAGCCTTGGAACAGGAATTTTTTTACTTTTAGATCCTAAAAATGATTTTTGAAAAAGATAGTAGCTAGATTTGTTATAAAGACTTGAGCAATGGTTTGGATGAGTTGCTGTTTTTGCATATAATGCTAAAGAAAACAGCAATTGACTCATTTATTAATAGAACTTCTCTGAAGACATCATCTCTCGCATTAAAAACTCATCGATTGGCACCCTTGCACCCCGCCAAGGTCGGCCGTAAAACCTACAATCCCGTCATGATACTCAAAACGTCTAAAAATCTTGTTAAATTTGGTTTCAATTTCACGGCAACCTCTCCGGGTTTACAGCTTGACAGGCTTACACAAAATTAAAAAATGAACATGAAGTTAGTGTTCTTATATACTTTTCTGATAACCCTTCCGGAGAGAGCGAAAGGGTCG
>JAMOVR010000351.1 GCA_027061945.1 Candidatus Heimdallarchaeota archaeon | reverse complement strand
AGTTCCAACGCCGTTTTTGTTGTTCTCAGTAAGTTGGGCCTTCTACAAACGGGCGGAAGGCCCTTTGGCCAGATGTTCCTTACCGCCAAGGCCGAAGGAGAGCCCTTCTTTGAATTGTTGACGAAGCCTCGGGTCCGCAACCGGGAAAGTGGTGAGCAAATACCATCCAAACTGATTGATGACATCCTTACCAAACTGGACCGGATTCAGAGGAAGAGGAATTGGTTACTCCTGTATTCGAAAGGGATTTACGATTTTTACTCCTTCAATCTTTTGGCCGTGATTCAGGTCTTCGGTAAAGAGCACACGACACCGGGCTTTGGCAGCGGCGCTCACGATTAACGCATCCCAAAAGGAAATTTTGTATTTTTGAAAGACGTCAATGGCCTTCAAAATGATCTCTGGTTCGATGAGAGAAACTTCAATTTTTGAGAAGTCTTCGATAACCTTGCGGGCTTTTTCAATTGGTAGGCCGGGTTTTAGGCGCCTGGTAAGGACAACAAATAGTTCCTGAAGAACCTGAGTAGAGATGACCATTTTTGCGAGAGGGTAACCATTCCCGAACCAGATCCTAAGCTATTTTCTGTTTCTTGGGTTCGTTTTTATCAAAACCATATGCCAGAACGTTGGTATCGAAAAAGGCCTTATACGTCATAAAGTTCTTCCCGACGCCATTTGGTCAACGTCCCAGAATGTTTTTGCATGATGGTGAGGATTTCTTCGGTTATCTCTTCTAATTCGTTTTTTCCTGAGTTAGGATCTCAAGCTGTTCCCTATAAGGGCGCTGAGACTTTTGCCCTTTTGGCTGCAAGCTCCCTGGCCTTGCGCCACACATGCTCGGGAAGGGCTATAGTTACGTTTTTGTACATAAACCACCCTCTGTCGAGTTTTTAATAATTCCCATTGATAATGTTTTAGTGTTTTAAGTTGCTATTTATCAATTTATTTAAATATTGTTCTAACTTATTCTGTTCCCAAGCTTTAATAGCCTCTTGAAACTTTTTCTTACTGTAAAGATTAAATGACCTAAGTACTATTTCTAAAATTTCCTTCGCGCCCTCTTGTTTTCCAGCCCAAAATACTTTTTCTGAAATAGATAAAATTTCTTTTTGGAGGTGCTCATATTTCAAAAGTTCCTCATGAGCTTCTGTTTCTTTGATATTGATGCTTTTTATATAAAGCGTTTGCCCTTCTTGAGTTCTCAATCGATATCGAGTAAAGTTTGTTTTTTTTCCTTTTATATACTCGATTTCTTGAACTGTTGATTGTCCAAAGAAACCAAAATTTATTTTCTTTTTTCTTGTTAGCATATTAAACGATATCTCAGAGCATTTATCTAAGTAGTTGGTAACTTGCTTATTGAGCAGTTTTTTAGCTATTTTTTCTATATACATACGATCTTGAACTCGCTGCCACTCCGAAATTATCCATTCCTCAGCATACAGAGCTCCTACTAGAGCCCCTACCATTGAAGCCAACGTATCAGTATCTGTTCCTCTAAAATTAGCAGCAAATATTAATGCATTTGTAGGTTCTGAAGCAAATTTTGAAAATATGAAAATGGCCGCAACCGCGGTAATATTTCCCGCTCCTTTAAATTTTCCTGTAGCTCCCAATTCACTTAAAATCTCTCCTTCATCAGCTAAGGCAGATAAATTTGACGATTTTGCTATTTTTAATAATTTTTCTGTCTCTTTACATACTTTTTTCCATAATTGGCTATAATCTTCGTTGAATAATTCATAAAATATTTTAACCCATTCACTTTCTGAATCGGATAGCAATAATTCAGACCATTCATGAAAATTGTCTAAAAGAAAGTCTAGAATTTCTCCTCTTTTTAAGATTTTTTTTTGATCACGATATAATAAATATCGTAGTGATTCAGCATGTAATAAAGCACCAATGAGAGCCCGAGGATGACCATGCGTGGTAATTCCATTACGGAATATATGTTTGCGCATCTTATACGGATTATCTCCATCATATATTACATGGGGTAGAATGCGCATAGCTACTCCATTTCCACCAGCCTGAAAGTAATTTATTAATTCTTTTTTATTATTAATTTTCCAAGGAGGAATTCCTGTATTCCATATCTTTGCTGCTCGTAAAAGAGAGCGTCCACCGCCCCTCTGGTATATCAGCCAGCAGGGAAGTTCCCACTGCGTAAAATGCTCAAACCATTTTTCTCCCGTAAGTTTGGAGCGCGCTACAGCCAATGTTAATTGAGTATCATCGCTGTATTCCCCAGGATTTACAGTTTCCCAGTGAATGGACTTATATGCTCCTTCTCTTTTTAACCATAATGCAAAATCCTTAGGAGAGTTCCGTTTCAGTATCTTTCTAAAACGAGGACGTTCTTCTGGCCATCCTAAAGCATCTCCGATTGCCACCCCTAAAAAACTTCCTTTAACTCGAAGCGGATTTAAACTGAAACTCATAATGGTCTCCATTCAACTTCTTGGGGTCTCTGTCCTTGTCTTACCATGCTACTCCACGGCGGCCATCCTGTATGATCGGGAAAAATATCAGGAGCTATGAACCACTTTAACGGAGGAAGGGACCGTTTGGCCTGTTCAAAAAGAAAACGAAGCCTACGATACTCTTTATTAGCTTGTTCTTCACTCTCGACAGCTATTCCCCAAATATATTCTGGATGAATACATTGATAAATCATTACCTCTGCTTGATCATCGGTAGGACAGCAGGGGAGCATGCCATTTGGACGTATTCGTGGTTGTTTACAGTGAACTACCCTCTCAAAAAGTTTTTTAAACGAATCATACCCCGGTTGAAGTAATCTTCCACCTGAGTACGCTGCATTACATGGTGAAAAAAGAGTTTTTGGTGCCCAAATAAGATCCACTGACAGATAAAGGACAACCCAATCGTTAAATAGTTGTTTTTCGGGATTATTTTTTTGGGCTATCTTTAGATACCATGTATTAGGATATTCGATAGAACACGATATATAATCTAATCTTTTATCAAAGCGCTCCATGTCAGTAGGGGTTAAAAGATCAGAAAACTCATCTTCTAGTAAACTGCGAGACAAAAGGCCGCTCACCAGTATAGAATATAGTTTACGTGATTGAGTAAAATGACAAAGCCTTGTTATTCCTCTTCGCTGCACTTCTTGACAAATTTTTCTAGCATCCTCTGTAGTAACATTACTACACATCAGATTTCCTTCCATTCATAAAGATTTCTGTTGGGAGGTAAAAAAGGAGTACAGTCGCCAGTATAACTAATTATGAGTCGTTCTCGTGCTCTTGTTATACCAACATAAAATAACCTAGCTTCAGAAATTCGCCATTCATCCTCCTTCCAGAAATTTTCCTTTATCTCGTGATTTGGAAGATTATCTTTGTCAGCCATAGGAAGAATTACCGCATCAAATTCAAGGCCCTTTGCTGCATGATAACTACCATAACATACATAATTACTAATAGGTGGAGAAAAATTTCTGTCGAGTCGAACAAGTGGAATTTTTTTAGTCATTTGGGAAAGAAAAATTTTTTCTTGTTCTCTTCTTCTTACCAGAATTGCTACTGAATAACCTGCATTATAAAGATTCTCAGCTTGATCACATATAAAAGCAAGTTCTTGCTCTTCAGATGATGCTTTTATTACCAGTGGCTTTGCTCCTTCGGCCCTTTTGTCTGAAGGAAGAACTAAATCTTCATCGGAAAGACCGAGATGTTCCTTCACAGCATGAGCAAATAAAACTATTTCTTTGGTATTTCGATAGTTTTCTTCAAATCTCCATACATTACGAACATTAAGACCAAGACTTTTCCAAGAAAGACGAATACCGTATATTTGTTGAGCCATATCTAAAAATGCTGTTACTCCACCCTCTTCTGGGACCGCTTTAGTCACAGACCACATCATAGGTACAGAAAAATCTTGAGCTTCATCTACCAATATATGATCATATCGACGAACTGAATTGTCTTTATTGAACTCTTCATATACTGTTAATGCAATATCTTCCCAGTCAAATTGATATCCATATTTTGTTCTTAATTCACGATATTTTTCACGTAACTCAAAATAAAATTTTCTGACTTCCCTTTTGAGCGGTGTTCTTCCAATTCTTTCTGCCTTTACATATTCATCAAGTGACTTTATTCCCATGCGATCCATCCAAGCAATTTCTTCACATACTCGATTTTTGTATTTTTCCGAATTACTTACCTTTTTAAGTCTATTTTGGAAATACTCCATTTTTTCCATAGCTTCTCCAATTATTCTTTTCCGAATATCAGGGTCTAAAATTCTGTTTTCAAGATTAAATCCTCGATATCTTAAATATCCGCGTGCAAAAGTATGAAAGGTTTCAATTTGAAGATTGGATAATTCTTTTCCAATTGCCTTTTTCATATAGTTTGTCAGCGCTCTATTAAAAGTAAGAATTAATACTTTCTTTCCTTCAGCCTCTGCAAGATAAAGTCCCCTTAAAAGAGCCATAGTAGTTTTCCCACTTCCAGCTGCTCCGAGAACAACCGTATGTCCTTTTATTGGCAAGTAAATAACTTCTCGTTGTTTTCGTGATGGGTTAATCGAATACATAATGTTTTAATACATAATGTTTTATAGTAGAAAAGTGCTTAATATTTTGTAATAATCTTAATCTTAATAAGATTGCTAATCAAAACTTACTTTCTTGAAGGTAATTGATTCGAATTCCCGAATTATATAACTATCCGTCATACCTGCCACATAGTCCCAAATAATAAATTTAATAGGTATTTCTCTAATAATATCTTCTGAATCAGGGTATAATTCTTCTCTTTTTAAGAAGGCTATGAAATTTAAATCTTTTATTAAAGAATTTCCTGCTTCATATGATTTAAGTAAATCTTCCCGTTGTTCT
>JAMOVR010000350.1 GCA_027061945.1 Candidatus Heimdallarchaeota archaeon | reverse complement strand
TTCCTATTGTCCGGAGATTGAAGTTTCTTCCTGTGGCGATTCTCCAGAAGAAGCTTTGCATAATCTTAAGGAAGCCGTGGAGTTGTATTTAGAAAATGCCAAAGAGCTTGGAATGCTTGAAGACGTAGAAAAGCTGGCCCAAACATCGGAGAAGTTTACTTCTTCTTTAGAAATTGAATTGCAATGAAGCTTCCCGTTCTTTCTTCGTCTGAAGTCGAAAGGGTTTTGCGTAGAGCAGGCTTCGAGCCGGCCCCTAAAAGAGGCAAGGGTAGTCACAAAGCATTTGTTAAACAAACAAAAGACAGAAAATTTTTAGTAAGAGGAATTTTTTCATTTATTGAAAGAGTAAAAATGCCAAGCATAAACTTGCAAGAATCTATAAGGCGTAACTTACAAGAGCTAGGGTATGAGAGCTAAATCTTTAGAAGAAATAAAACGCATTTTCCGTGAACACAAGCCAATATTAGCTAAAAATTCTACGTTAAAGATTAATCTTTTTGGCTCTTATGTGCGCAGAGAGGAAACTCCTAGCAGTAATATTGACATTCTGGTTGAGTTTGAAGAAACCAATTGACTTGGAAATAGTAGATCTTAAATGATTGTTTGGAGCAAGTTTTGGGCATCAAAGTTGATGTAGTTTCTAAAAAAGCTGTTATCAGAAAACCAATACTTTGGCAGCATCTAAAAGAAGAACTGGTGAATGTCTAATAGCTTGCCTCTCGGCTATGCCGAATTTTTAGCGGATTTGAAGAAGCGTATTCGAAGGGCGCGGATTAAAGCTGCCCTTTCCGCCAACCGTGAACTTATTCTGCTTTACTGGGAAATTGGCCGAATGATTTTAGAACGGCAGAAAGAGGAAGGCTGGGGCTCAAAAGTGATTGACCGTCTGGCACAGGATCTGAGGCGAGAGTTTCCAGACATGAAGGGCTTTTCGGCCCGGAATTTGAAGTATATGCGGGCTTTTGCTGAGGCCTATCCTGACAAAGAATTTGTGCAGCAGGTTGCTGCACAAATTCCCTGGTTCCACCATTGCACCCTTTTAGATAAAGTCAAAGATCCTGCTGAGCGTATCTGGTACATCCAGCAAACCATTGAGCATGGCTGGAGCCGAAACGTCCTGGTCCACCAGATAGAAAGTGGGCTTTACTATCGTAAAGGAAAGGCCATTACCAATTTTGACCGGACCTTACCCGCTCCCCAATCTGACCTTGCCCAAGAAATGCTGAAAGATCCTTATGTTTTTGATTTTCTGGGATTAACGGAGGACATCCGCGAGCGTGAACTTGAAAAGCAGCTCATCACCCGCATCCGGGATTTTCTCCTTGAATTAGGAGTGGGCTTTGCCTTTGTGGGAAGTCAGGTTCACCTGGAGGTCGGGGGAGAGGATTTTTTCCTGGACCTCCTCTTTTACCATCTAAAACTCCGCTGCTATGTGGTGATAGAGCTCAAGACCGGCGAATTCAAGCCGGAATACGCTGGCAAGATGAACTTTTATCTCTCCGCGGTGGACGATTTGTTTCGTCATCCCGACGATAGGCCTTCTATAGGCATCATCCTTTGCAAGTCCAAAAACAAAGTAATCGTAGAGTATGCTCTGAGGGATACTACAAAGCCGATTGGGGTATCTTCTTATCGCCTCACTCGTGCCCTGCCAGAGGAGATCAAGAGCAGTTTGCCGAGTGTAGAGGAATTGGAGAGGGAGTTGGGAAATGTCGGAACGTGTTAAAACGAAATTAGGTGATATTTTAGACAAAATAATAGATCATAGAGGATTAACTCCCAAAAAACTAGGAAGTGACTTTGTTTCATATGGAATACCTGTTCTTTCAGCTAAACATATAAAAGATGGACAAATCATTAATAAGAATGATTTTCGATATGTTACTCCGGAAATATATGATTTATGGATGCCCGAAAAACTTAAAAAGGGCGATATTTTACTAACATCAGAAGCACCTTTGGGAGAAGTTTTTTTTCTTCGAGAAAATGCAGATTATTGTTTAGGCCAACGTCTTTTTGGATTGAGAGCGAAATCAAATATTTTAGATTCCCGTTTTTTTTATTATTTAGTTAAATCCCCTTATTTTCAGGTACAATTGCATGCACGAGCTACAGGTACAACGGCTCAAGGAATCAGGCAAAGTGAATTAGTAAAAATAGAAATAGAATTTCCTCCTCTCCCCGAACAGAAAGCTATTGCTTACATACTCGGCACGTTAGACGATAAGATAGATCTTAATCGGCGGATGAATGAGACGCTGGAGGAGATGGCGAAGGCCATCTTTAAGTCCTGGTTTGTGGACTTTGACCCGGTGATTGATAATGCCCTTAAGGCCGGGAACCCCATCCCTGACGCCCTGGCGGAAAAGGCCGCCCGCCGCCGGGCCATCCTTGAAAAACTCGAAAAAGAAGATCCCAATCTCCCCAAATTTCCCCCCGAAGTCACCCGCCTCTTCCCTGATTCCTTTGAGAATTCCCCCCTCGGACCGATACCGAAGGGATGGATGGTGGATACAATGGATAATCATTTCCGAATAATAATGGGACAGTCGCCACCTGGTAATACATATAACGAAGATGGAAATGGGTTGCCTTTTTACCAGGGACGTATTGATTTTGGATTTAGATTTCCTAGCCGCCGAATGTATTGTACAGCACCTACTCGCGTTGCCAATAAGAGCGATACACTTATTACTGTTCGTGCTCCTGTAGGTGCTATAAACAAGGCTCTAGAACGCTGCTGCATCGGACGAGGAGTAGCTGCAATTCGGCATATAACAGGCTACCGTTCTTATACATATTACTTTGTACATTCTCTTCGGCCATTTTTCGAACGTTTCGAAGCCGAGGGGACAGTTTTTGGATCTATCACCAAAAAGGATTTCACTTTGATTAAATATGTAATGCCTCCTATAGAGTTAATTGAACGCTTTGAATCTATGTGCAAACCTATAGATGAGATGATCGAAAGAAATGAATGCGAGATCCGCACTCTTGCCACCCTACGCGACACCCTCCTTCCAAAACTCATTTCTGGCCAAATCCGCATCAAAGATGCGGAAAAGTTTGTGGGGGAAATGTTATGAAAAATCCAAAAGTATTTTTATGTCATGCTAGTGAAGACAAAGATTTTGTGAGGGAATTAGGTAAAAAATTAAGAGGAAAGGGAATTGATGCTTGGCTTGATGAATGGGAATTGCAACCAGGAGATAGTTTGCGGCGTAAAATAATAGATGAGGAAGGTATTGCCGAATCTGATAGTTTTATAGTTACAGTTACCCCAAATAGTATAAAGAGAGAATGGGTAAAGACAGAACTAGACGCAGCGTTTATAAAATGGATTAGTGAAAAGAGATACAAAATAATTCCTATATTTTGGAAAATAAACCCAGAAAAAGCTCCTCTTACACTTAGATCTATTCTGGGGATAAAGATAGAAGAAAATGATAGTATCGAAGATATAGTCCAAAAAATAGTTGATGCGACTTTAGGCCTTTCCGAGAAGCCGCCGCTTGGAAAGTTACCTAAGATTGAAACAAAGCCTGAAATAGGACTTTCTCCTAATGCCTTACTTATAGCAAAAAAGTTGTGTGAACGTTCGAAATATGGAAGGGAAGCAGATCCAATTATTGAATGGAAAGATCTTGTGTCTCTTGAAATCCCAGAAGATGAGTTAGAAGAGGCTTTATATGAGTTAGAAGATGAAGGACTTATTACAATTTACAAAGCTTTAGGTGCACCGCGGGGCATCACGCACATAAGTCCTAAAAATACTCTTTTTTGGGAATTAGATTCAGTAGTTCGGGGTTGGGATCCGAAAAAAGATGCAATTGAAGTTGCGGGACTGTTAATTAATAGTGGAACTTTATCTGCACAAAAACTTAAAGAAATAACAAAATGGTCTACTAGAAGATTAAATCCGGCAATGTC
>JAMOVR010000349.1 GCA_027061945.1 Candidatus Heimdallarchaeota archaeon | reverse complement strand
TCCCCCAGGGTCTAATTCTTTAGATAATGGGTATCATGCTTATTTTAAGAAAAACTATAATTCTGTAGAAATAGTAAATTTAGCTTACGTATCCTATGAATTTAACGGTAGAAAACTAACTTTTGACTCAAATTATTCATTTACTTATAAAGATTCATTATTATTTTATAATAATATTAGTAATACTTTCAATGCTCGATATGATAGATCTACTCCAAATAATCATGTCTTCGACAAAACCAGTGTAAATCACTATGCTAAATTGTTTGGGGAAGCTACATATTCATATTCTGGAAATGACCCTGAACAACAAGGAATGGCTTATTTTGGAGTAATTTTTAATGAAAATGGTCATATCATTGACGAAACAATTCATTCCTATGAGGAAACAACAAACCAATGGAAAACAGAGAATTTCTATGATGAAAACGATCTTAATCAAGTAGTTATTGCTGATTTTATTGGGTATAGATATTCAAATGAATACCCAATGATTCCAGTTATTCCTAACAGTTTTACTTACAGCGAATTTTTCATGCAAGACATGGAGCACATGAGTGGATTTGTACCAGAAGAAATGACCGCATTTTATTCAATTATGGAAAACTACGGTACTAATGTCTTAAGTATTTCTAATCAATATAATAATACAAAAGAATTAACTTTCACAATAAATGGCTATACATATACTAAAGAAGTACTCATTGTGAGTTATGTTTACGAGTCATATATCGATGATAATTATAAAGCCCAGGATTTCTATTTACCACCTAACACAACGGTTGAATTTAATTTGAAAATTCATCATTCTATTGACGTAATTTACGATCCAACTGAAAAAATGTTTTTAGGAATGATTATGTCCAGCACTGGCATCATAAATGCAACTCTTGCGTTTTATGATGAATCCAATACTGTCATTATGAAAGTTAATTCTGATTATGCCATTTCTTCCGATAAAGATTTATTCCTTACGGCTACCCCCTACTATTATTCTTCACCTCAAGTAAATGATACTAGTCAGTCTGAGACAACAGATAATTCAAACTCATCACCCGAATTACCCTTGCCTGGATATGGATATTTTGCTACTTTTCTTGGATTAACATTGGTTGGATTGCTTGTTAGAAATTCTAGAAAAAGAAAAATGACATAAGTATCACATAAACGATTTTATTCTTTTTTACCTTTTATATTTCTTCAAAAAATATAATTTAATTAATAAAATAAAAATTAGAATTACTAATTTCGAATACTTTAGTGGATTATAAAAAATAATGATAAATTTAATTACTTTTCAACGTGTTTTGGTTCTTTTTGTTCGGATTGATTTTTATAGAAAGTTTAAGAAGACAGAACAGTAAAAATAATTAGAGAAGTTAGTTTGGATCTTGATATTTGATTCATGCGTATATTCTTGAGGTGGTCTTTCTCGTGAGAGACGAAGATTTCGATATTGAAGATTTCATTGATAGCGTTATTGAGGAAGAGAGAACTAAAACTGAGTTAAAAACTCTTTCTCGTAAAATTAGTGAATTAGGTGCAAGATTAGTTCAAGTAAGTGAGAAAATAGAAAAAACATTGAATAAGTTGGACAAGCGTGTAACTTCTTTAGAAACAGATTTTGAAGAGGTTATTGAAGCTTTAACTCAATTCCAAGCTGCTGCTTTACAAAAACCTTCTGGTCCAGCGGGTCCTGGTACACTTAGTCCTACTTCAATGCCAACTGGTTCTGCACCAAGTATTGGCCCTCCATCTATTGGTGGGACTGTAGCTCCTCCAGCAACAGCTAGTGGTGGAGTATCTCCACCGAATTTGGCCGGAGGAGCTCAACCTGCTGGTTCAACAGCAGGAGTAGTTCCCCCACCAAATTTGGCTGGAGGTGGTGGTCCTAGTGCGGCCTCTGGAGGTGGAGCAGTTCCACCCCCAAATCTAAATGCTCCATCAGGTGGTGGATCTGGGACATTTACTCCTCCTAAATTATCTCCTGCTCCTAAAAAAGAAGCACCAGCTCCTGGTGGAGGTGGGCCTGGCGGTATGATCTCACAATCTGCAATTGCAGAGGCATTAAGCTCACTCAAAAAAGCACCGGTACAAGAAAAGAAACCAGCACCTGCGCCTTCTGGGCCTAATGCAGTACTTTCTGAACTAAGCCAGGTTTTGCAAAGAAGAAGACAAAGAGCAATGGATAAGTCTAAGGAAGAGGAAGAAGAGGAAGAAGAAGGTCCACCAATGAGAACGAAACCTAAGACCACCTTTGAGCGTCCAAAATTGAAGCCTGTTGGTTCGTTGGGTAAAGATAAAGATAAAGAAAAAGGAGAAGAAGGAGAAGAAGAAAAAGAGAAAGCTATTTCAAAGCCGGTAAAGAAAAAGAAAATTACTAGTGCCGCTGAAATGAAGTCTTTATTAGAACAGAGGCTAAAGACTGCTCTTAAAGAAGAAGAATAATTCTTTACTTTCTTTTTCTTCTCCTTTTTTGGAGATGTATTTTAAATGTTTGAAGTGGAGAGACAGGATATTCAGATTATAAGATATTTCCCTTTATTCTTTCTTTCTAAAACTCGTTCATTTCGAAATAAAGTTTCTAATACCAGAAATATTTCAGTATTCGATGCGGGATGTGGAACAAATGTTGATGTACCATACTTCTTTAGCTTATTATCTGAGAAGAGTAATCTCCCTAATTACCATTTATATGAAGTAGATAAAAACATTTATTGGCTAAATATTCTAGAAAAGCGTATTGTAGAGGAAAATATTGAACGAAATTTTGCGTTAACTTTTGTGAATGCAAAATTTGAAAAGTTGTTTATAAAAGTAGACCGTATATTTGGAGATCCTGCTGAAAAACGGGTAATTAAAAACCAAAAATTTGAGCCTCATAGTATTGATCTCTTATTTATGTATTCTAATATGCTATATTGGCTTGATTTTTTTGATTCTGATTCTTCTAAAGCTATAAAAAACCTAATCAAATTATTAAAAAAAGATGGATTACTAATTGTAGTTCAAAGAGAAGGACAGCCTTTACTTGATGAGGACGTGTTTCTAGATTATTCTTTGGATTTAGTGGAAAGTTTTAGTATTAACCGACACCGAAATCCTTTCAATATTCAAATGGGCATATCTAAAAGTTCTCAAGATTATCATATTTATATTTTTAAATTTCAATCTTAGCTAAATTTTTAACTACAAGGTATTTTTTGTCTGTATTTTAATTCCTAAACTTATTAATGAGAATAAAATATAAGACGCTATCCCGTTTTCACAGATATTTTTTCCAATCGTACTTTAGTGGTATTGAGGAACTCCCGCACGATCCCTTCGTGGAGCCTCTGTATCAAAGGCATATCCAACAAAAACATGTATATATTTCATATGAACATATAATATTATTGGCTTTCATCCCCAGACTCATCTCGAGGAAGGGGATTTCACGTCGATAGAGTTACCGAAAATAATAGAAAATAATAATTTTAGTTTAAAGGAAGTGAGATAATGGATGAATATAAAGTTAAGATTTTAGATGGTCCTGGGATTGAAGAAGTAATTGGAATGGAAGCTATCATGCTTCCTAATCTCGAAAAAGGATATTTAGAATTAAAACGTGTAGGAGGCGAAATTCCCTTTGAAGGCTATGGATGGAATGAAATTACAGATATAACTGGTGAAGAAAAAGGAACGTTCTCAAAAAAGAAAATAATTAAAATATATCTCAAGAAGAAAAATAAACCCGTCCAACTGCAAGTGGACTCCAAACTTTCAGTTAAGGAGATTGTTTCGGACTTAATAGCTTTTATTAACGCTTCAAAAGAAAAACATCCTAAAGGCCCTTTGCAAGAGTCATTTGAATCTTTAAAAGAAGTGCTAAAAATCGAAAGTGCTAAGAAAGCATTTGATTCTTTGAAGGAAAAGACTAGTTCTGGAATAAAAAAGGCAACTAATGTTATATCTAAAAAAGATGATGAAGAGGTAACAAACTAAATTTTTTATTTATCTTATTAGTTTGGATTAAAGACAAGATTATTTTACTTGGTTCAAACTTTTTGATTATAAAAACCGTCAAGTGTTTACTTAGAAGGTGATGATGTATTCCATCTGTCTGGCTATGGGCGATATTAGGCATATTACAAGGATTTTTAGAATGGCTTCCAGTATCAAGTGAAGGACAAATATTTGCAGTATTAACATTTTTGGGCTACACAAATGCTGGTGCTAATGTTCAACTGGCTTTTTGGTTGCATTTAGGGACGGCCAGTGCTGTCATTGTTTATTACAGAGAAAAATTCAGATTGCTATTTGATTTTTCAAGGCCTGAATCTAAGTGGTTATGGAAATTCTTGTTTTTGACTACTTTGGGGACATTAATAGTTGCTTTACCAATAAGGCTTTTTTTAATAGAGCTTATTCCTTCAAGCCTGGGCCCATTTTTAAACCTGATCGTTGCTTTATTCCTTGTTATTACAGGTTTATTACTTTCTAAGTGGGATCACTTGATGGATTTATCTCTTTTAACCGTAGAAGATCTCCCTGATAAAAAATATTTTATTGCAGGTTTATTCCAAGGAGTAGCTGCAATTCCTGGCATCAGTCGTTCAGGAATAACTGTTTCTTATTTTTTATATGAAAAATTAGGTGGTGAAGAGGCATTTAAAGGTTCATTCTGGATGAGCGTACCTGCAAGTTTGGGGGCTGTTAGTTTAGAGATAATCATAGCATTATCTAAGCATGAATCTATTTTACCTGGTGGTGAAGTTTTAGGAGTTTTTGTAGGTGTGCTATTAGCTTTTGTTGTAGGATTTTTTACCTTAGGGGCATTAATAAAAATTGCCAGAAAATATTCCTTTAGCAAGATATGTTATTTATTAGCGTTTATAATTGTGTTAGGAGTATTTAT
>JAMOVR010000348.1 GCA_027061945.1 Candidatus Heimdallarchaeota archaeon | reverse complement strand
CTTTCGAAAGGCCTCATCCAGAGCCTCAGCAGGAAGTTGCGGATTCAAATTGGCCAGAGCATCTCTCAAGCGTTGGGGAAGAATTACCTCCCGATAATCGTCCCGTTCAGCGAAAAGTTCACCCGGGGCAATCTCCGGCCCATGCTTTACTTGCCAGCCCAGAGATTCGAGCCAGGCCAGCGCCGCCGATTCAACTTCGGATTCAGTGAATTTCATTTTCCTCTAAGAAGAGTCTAATTCTTTATACTTACTTTATTATGGTTAAAAATTCTGTCCTTTGCCTTTGACATTCGTCAACCAAAACTTCGATCTCGAATCTCTGTTTTCTCTTAGGCTTTCCACCAGAGTGCTCATTCCCGCTTTGCTAAGTCCAACGATTATTAAAACTCGAGTATTATGTAAAGCTTACACCTTTTCAAAAAAGATAATTTAGTAACCTCCACATGTTTCTATAGCTTCTTACGACTATCTGCTTTGAAACGTTCTGGAGAGCCTTCAATCAGTTCAATCACATAACGTCGTCTATCTAAAATTTCTAGAAAAGCCATTTCGTATCCCTTTTGTACTTTTATCTTATCCTTTTCCTCATAAACTTTTACCCCTGCTTCTTCACAAACTCTTTTTAAGGATTCTTTCGTTATCCCGCTTATTTGCATATTAGTTTTAATAGAGGCAAGATAACGTGCTGCCCTAGGATGGGCTTTAGCATACTTTTCCAAACCGTCAAGATCAACAAAAGGAATATCATTACGAATTGCTTCAATATTTTTTGAAACAGAAGCTAATATTGCCTCTTTTAATTTGCCAAGGAATTCGAATTCGTTGGGACGCAAGATATGTATGATAGAAGAGTCAACAAGAATAGAGAAATTATTATCTAATTTAAAAACTGGACCATCAATAAGCCTCAGAGCATCTGTCATTATAGACAAAAGACGCTTCTTAAGGATACCTTTAAACTGACTAGCTTTTCGCAATGCAGTAAGTCTCTGACCTTTTTTGTCTCTCAAACGGCAAAAATAACAAAAAATAGACGATGGATTGTGTTTTATCTTGTCTAATATATTACCATCAAGCAGTAAATTTTCTGCATAATGTAATTGTTTTATGTGACCCGCCTTTTCATCATTAATTGATAAATAGATATATTCTGAGCTTTCATATTTTTCTGTAGGCTCATATTTGGTGGGACCGCCTCGATTCTGTGCATATCTTTTCATTAATTTTAATGTTTCTTTGGCCATATCTTTTAATGCATTTTGGACATTTTCGTCTACTGGAACGAGGATTGCTTTTTCTTCATCAGCTTCATTTATAACAACTCCAAATTCTACAAGATCTATGTTATCAAAGTTAAATTTTACTTCACTCATTTATTCTCCTCCAAGTAAACTGTATTGCTTATTCGATATACAATTAGTCTCTCACCTTGAAATAGGTTAACACGCTTTGTAATAATCACAAAAGCCATCCTTCCAGAAAAAAGATTATTTTCTTCAGGTGGATAGACTGTAAACACACGATATCCAAATACAGCAAAAATGATGTTCATATAATGTAAATTGAGATGCCAAAACAAAAATATAATAAATGCAAGAGCAATAAGAGTTGCAGATAAAGAACGCCATGTTGATAAATCAGCAAAATAAAAAGGTAATAACATAGTAAAAAGGTAAACTAGTAAATGATCACGATGATCTTCTGCTCTACCAACTGCTATTTCTCGCTTCTCATTCAGTTTCCAAGCTACAAAAATTCTATAGCCTAAAAATAAATTTGGAATTATAAACATAAAAATACAAAATATTATAAAATATTGTTCAGAAATGACGCAATTATTAGTAGAAATACATGGACCTCTAATTGCCCATAAAATGAAAAGAGGAGATATACTGCTAAGAACCATAAAAAAACGTACAAATCTTAGTCCTTCTTTCATACGATTACAATACCTTCCCCAAAAACTTTTCCGCATCTTTGATGCGGATTTGGCCAGAAATGAGTTTGGGAAGGAGGGTGTCGCGGATTGAAGCAAGAGCTTTAATTTCTTGGTTATTTTGATCAATTTTTCTGTAAACTTTTTCTATATACTTATGATAAGTCACTAAAACTTGATCCTCAGAGATAACGAACTGTATATTTTTGGCATCTTTTTGTGTGATAAGAGGTTGAGTTGATCCTCTATTTAGATTTTCCAAATTTGTTCTTTTTAGTTGTTGATAAACAAAATGGAAGTAACTATCTTCTGCAGGTATGATTACTAAAGTGTTATCAGATGGCCAACATGGATAAGTTACTCTAAAAATTTGGCCTAATGTACCTACTCGACCAGTAATTAAGATGGAATTTCTATATAAAGGTTCTTCCGTATATCCTTGAACACCGCCTCCTCCAAATATTGGAATTGGTGTTTCATCAGACCAGTTTTCAGATACCATACTAGGCCTTTGACCACTTGTTACATGGGCCAAATCTCCTATTTTCCACACCCTCCACCCCCTCGGTACCGGTCCAAGGGGCGAATCTTCAAAGGAATCAGGGAAGAGGCGGGTGACTTCGGGGGGAAATTTGGGGAGATTGGGATCTTCTTTTTCGAGTTTTTCAAGGATGGCCCGGCGGCGGGCAGCCTTTTCCGCCAGGGTGTCGGGAATAGGATTTCCGGCCTTAAGAGCATTGTCAATCACCGGGTCAAAGTCCACAAACCAGGACTTAAAGATGGCCTTCGCCATCTCCTCCAGCGTCTCATTCATCCGCCGATTAAGCTCTATCTTATCATCCAACGTGCCAAGTATGTGAGCAATAGCTTTCTGTTCGGGGAGAGGTGGAAGAGGAATTTGAATCTCATCAAATGATTTCATGGTAATAGTATCAAATACTGTCCCATAAGAAACTGCACGCATTTCTTGTATGGAAGCTTTTAAAGCATAATAAAGATAGTTTTGGTCTATTTTGTTTGTATCTTTAGGAACCAAGCCATAACAAGTTTGATTAAAAGCCATATTTTCGCCCAATTGGGCAATAGCTCCTACTGTCCCGCGTGCAGTAATAATTACTGTTCCTTTTGGTAAAATCTTGGCCGCACTATTATTTAGCCCCTCTTCGGTTATGGTTTCAGCGGTAGAGAAAAGATATCTACCTTTACTGTTTGCAACATCTTTAGCTGTGGCCCATTTTATAGAACCATTCCAGTAACTTGGAATACCACGCTTTGGAGTGCCTCCTAATACAGGGATAGCAACGTCAGAAACAGATACTGTCTTCATTTTAATCTCCAGATATTACACTCTCACCCTTACTCTTTCCTCAATCCTTTCCTTAATCTGCGAATACAATCTGGTGCTAAAATTTTCAGACTCCCGCCAACTCCCTCTCCAATTCCTCCACACTCGGCAAACTACTCTTGATTTCCTCCGGAAGCGCACGAGTCAGGTGATAAGAAGAAACGCCGATCGGCTTTGTAGTATCCCTCAGAGCATACTCCACGATTACTTTGTTTTTGGACTTGCAAAGGATGATGCCTATAGAAGGCCTATCGTCGGGATGACGAAACAGATCGTCCACCGCGGAGAGATAGATGTCTTCTGTTAATCCCAGAAAATCAAAAACATAGGGATCTTTCAGCACTTCCCGGGCGAGGTCTGACTGGGGAGCGGGTAAGGTCCGGTCAAAATTCGTGATGGCTTTTCCCTTACGGTGATAAAGCCCGCTTTCTATCTGGTGGACCAGGACGTTTCGGCTCCAGCCATGCTCCATGGTCTGCTGGATGTACCAGATACGCTCAGCAGGATCTTTGACTTTATCTAAAAGAGTGCAATGGTGGAACCAGGGGATTTGTGCAGCAACCTGCTGCACAAATTCTTTGTCAGGATAGGCCTCAGCAAAAGCCCGCATATACTTCAAATTCCGGGCCGAAAAGCCCTTCATGTCTGGAAACTCTCGCCTAAGATCCTGTGCCAGACGGTCAATCACTTTTGAGCCCCAGCCTTCCTCTTTTTGCCGTTCTAAAATCATTCGGCCAATTTCCCAGTAAAGCAGAATAAGTTCACGGTTGGCGGAAAGGGCAGCTTTGACCCGCGCCCTTCGAATACGCTTCTTTAAATCTGCTAAAAATTCGGCATAGCCGAGAGGCAAGCTATTAGGCACTTACCAGTTCCTCTTTTATATGCTGCCAAAGTCTTGGTTGTCTGATAACAGCTTTTTTAGAGACTACATCAACTTTGATGCCCAAAACTTGCTCCAAATAGTCATTGAGATCTACTATTTCCAAGCCAATTGGTTTTTCAAACTCCACCAGAATGTCAATATCACTGCTAGGAGTTTCCTCTCCGCGCACATAAGAGCCAAAAAGATTAATCTCTTTAACGTAGAATTTTTTAGCTAATATTGGCTTGTATTCACGGAGAATGCGTTTTATTTCTTCTAAAGATTTAGCTCTCATACCCTAGTTCTTTTAAGTTACGCCTTATAGATTCTTGCAAGTTTTATGCTTGGCATTTTCACTCTTTCAATAAATGAAAAAATTCCTCTTTGGTAAGACCTGATTGCTTAATAATGGCAAGAAGCGTTCCCCGAGGAATAACTTTCTTTTGCGGAACTATTACTAAAAATTTTTCTGTCTTCTGTTTGTTTAACAAATGCTTTGTGACTACCCTTGCCTCTTTTAGGGGCCGGCTCAAAGCCTGCTCTACGCAAAACCCTTTCGACTTCAGACGAAGAAAGAACGGGAAGCTTCATTGCAATTCAATTTCTAAAGAAGAAGTAAACTTCTCCGATGTTTGGGCCAGCTTTTTTACGTCTTCAAGCATTCCAAGCTCTTTGGCATTTTCTAAATACAACTCCACGGCTTCCTTAAGATTATGCAAAGCTTCTTCTGGAGAATCGCCACAGGAAGAAACTTCAATCTCCGGACAATAGGAA
>JAMOVR010000347.1 GCA_027061945.1 Candidatus Heimdallarchaeota archaeon | reverse complement strand
TTACCCCGGACCTTTACCACCTTGGCAGGATCAAGACCAATAAAACTGTAACGGCCCCAGCGCTCTCCCCCCTCAAGACTCTCCAGAAGAAAACAGTAATCTCCCTTAGCGACCTTGGCGAAAAGCGATACGGGAGTGTCGAGATCTATGGGAATCTCCCTGACAACTGGCACTAGATGATGATTAGCATAAAATTTTTCAAACTCTAATTTTTCAGGAAACAATTTTTCAGATGGCATAAAAAATTAGACCTCACTCCAAAGTAACCCATTTTTAATATGGAATGGGACTAGGTTCAATGGCCTAACAAAAGAACCCTAAGTTTGAGGAATAATAAAAATATTATACATTTTTAAAGCAAGCCGTTAGAATTTGCGTATCGTTCAATTTTCGTCAATAAGCACTGGAAATGATAGGAACAATATTTTACAATTCTGTCTGACTATAAAAATTTTCTCAAAACTGAAAACTAGAAGATCTTGAAAGAAGATTAAAACCATGCAAGTGAATAACATATAGGTGAGCAACAGTGAAGAAAGAACAAAAAACTTTTAAGATAACATTGAATAAATGTTTTTTTATTTTAATAGACTTAGCAGCTATTACACTTGCATGGTTTGGTAGCTATTGGCTTCGCTTCAGTTTTATTATACCAACAGAAAGTCTTGATCAGGCTGTAAAACTTTTTCCATGGATCATGGGAATCCAATTATTTTTTTTGTTGCTTCTAAGACTTGACAGACTAATGCCTCACTTTGTTTCCCTCCCAGACCTGATCCGAATAGGATTTTATGGAGCCTTGGCAACATCATCTTCGACTTTCTTTATTTTTTTACTTAATCACGGATTTATTGGCTTCCCAAGATCGGTTCCCATTCTCAACTTTTTACTTCTTATACTATTCACTGGAGGATGGAGGCTTTTGCTAAGACTATGGTATGAATATCAATATCACAACTCTTCTGGGAAAAGGACATTAATTATAGGTGCAGGACAGGCAGGCGAGATATTAGTAAGAGACATGTTGCGACATAAAGAGAGTGAATTTTACCCTGTTGCCTTTTGTGATGATGATCCCTCTAAGCATGGAAAACTTTTGCATGGTGTACCTATCGTTGGACCTATTTCAACTATACCTGAAGTTATAACCAGATACAAAATCAAGTTGGCCATTTTGGCAATACCATCGGCAGATAGGAAACTTATTAGACGCATTGTCAACATATGCAATGACTCATTTATTGAATATAAAATATTACCATCAACCAGCGATATACTCAGTGGGAAAGTAACAGTATCCAACCTCAGAGAAGTAACTATTGAAGATATTCTTGGCCGTACACCTGTTCCACCCAAAAAACACCTGCTTGAGGCTTGTATAAAAAATAAAGTAGTAATGGTGACAGGGGCAGGTGGATCTATTGGTTCAGAGCTTTGCCGTCAAGTTGCAAGCCTTGGAGCAAAACGCATCGTTCTTTTTGAGCACTCTGAATTTGCCCTGTACAAAATTGATTCGGAACTTAGACAAAAAAACTATAAAAATTTGGAAATCGTTCCAATTCTTGGTTCGGTTTGCAATTTTAAGCGGATTAAAACAGTAATATCTGTCTTGGGAGTAGAAACTATATATCATGCGGCAGCGTACAAACATGTACCATTAATTGAATACAACCCGGTAGAAGGCATTCAAAATAATCTTTTTGGAACGCTTCAAACAGCCCTTGCAGCCCTGGAATGTGGGGTAAAGACCTTTCTGCTTATATCGACAGACAAGGCTGTCAGACCAACTAATATCATGGGGGCCAGTAAAAGGCTATCAGAAATGGTGCTGCAGGCCTTATACGATCATCAAAGCCAGAAAGGTGATGGTAACACCATATTTACCATGGTGCGCTTTGGCAATGTCTTGGGATCGTCTGGTTCGGTTGTACCCCTTTTCAAAAAGCAGATTCAACAAGGCGGTCCTGTAACCGTTACACATCCAGAAATTACTCGCTACTTTATGACCATCCCAGAGGCAGTTCAACTTGTTATTCAGGCCGGTTCCATGGCAAAGGGTGGTGAAATTTTTGTATTGGATATGGGGAAACCTGTAAGAATTGTAGATTTAGCAAAAAACATGATTAAGTTGAGTGGCCTTACTGTAAAAGATGAAAATAATCCATATGGAGACATCGAAATAGTTTTTACAGGACTAAGGCCAGGAGAAAAACTCTACGAAGAACTCCTAATTGAAGGAGACTTTACAGGAACCCAACATCCAATGATCATGTGTGTTAAGGAAACCTTTGTAAGGTGGAATCAACTTCAAAGGACAATGAAACAACTCAACATGGCCTGCCATTCCTTTGATGTGGATAAGATAAGAAAGATCCTTAATAAAATTATAGAAGGTTACCAACCTCAGTGTGAATCAGTTGATCCAATCTGGATAGGTCTTGACCACCATAAAAAGAATCAGCTTACCAAAAATATTGGTAAAATCTATCGTGTAATTTAACCGTCCAGAAAATTCTTGTTTATAAAGCAAATCATGTTGCCAATTAACAATGGATATAATCGAATAAAGCCTACTTATCCAAAGAATGTTCTAAAATTCCTTCTTATCTTTTTCTTATTAGTTCCACCTCTTGTATTTATGCCCGGCAGTTTTAAAGAGCAATGGATTTTTACAGAATATAGAGAATCTAAACTAGCTGTCTTATTAATAACATTTTGGTTACTCGCTGCTTGGTTTTCGTTTTTTTTCTTTGAAAGATACATTAATCAAATAAAAAGACTGATCCGATCTTCCATTTTTATTTTACTTTCCTTTTTATCACTTTATTCAATGATGTCTATATATTGGGCATGCGTTCCTGAAGCGGCTATATATGAAACAGTTCAATGGGTATCATTTACTTTTATGTTTTTGATTTTTGTTTGTCTTTTAAAAAGTAAAAAATGGCTAAAAATGGCTATTTATTCAATAAATTGCGCATTCATCATAGTTACACTCATAGGAATTATTCAGACCTTTAAAAACATACCCTTTTTAATGCCTATTAGTGGCACAAAATACGGCTCAACCTTTGGCTCAAAAAACGCATGTTTTTTATCTCTTGGAAGTCAATTCTTTTTGCTTATTTTTATTTTGGGAAATTTTTTAAATGAAAAAAAGAAATTTTATGCCATTTTGGCTGGCATCTGTATAATGCTGGAACTTATTTATGTGGCGATATCGTTAAGTAGAACAGCATATGCTGCTCTTACCATAGGCATGGCTAGTTTATTTATTTTTATGTTGCTTATTGTACCAAAAGATAAACGAATTTTTATATATAAAAGTACGGGATTCTCATTAGTAATCTTTTTTATAGTTATGTTACTAACTCAACAAATCTATCCACGATACTGGAATATGACCATCCATAGAATCTCTAATCAGATGATTCCTTTTATTTTACATCCCTCAAATTATCTTAACAAAAATCCTAGGGGGCAACTTATTCTCGATACCTGTGAAATGATCAAAGATCATCCCTTTGGAGTAGGCGCTGGTAATTGGCTTTTTCTATATCCATTGTATCACAATCATCTGAAAAAAATAGGTTTTAACAGAAAAAAGCAGGCAAGAAAGGTCCATAACGATTACATTCAATACCTTGCGGAACTTGGATTTCCTGGATTCCTAGCCTTTATTGGACTTCTATTTTTATCATTTAAAAAGCTTTTATCTTGCATAAGGCATAAAACTTGCAATTTCTATGAAAAAACATTTGCAGCCTGCCTAACTGCCCAGCTTGTTGCAGTGGCAATAATGTTGTTTTTTAGTTTTTATTTAGAATTTCCATACCGCAAATTCTTATTTGTATTTCTTTTATCATTAATTTATACTCTTCCATCCTATGAAAGAGCAAAAATATCATTCACACCAACCTCCTGATCCACTCTCTGCTCTAAACAACAGTTGCGAAGACGAAATCGACCTTGGCGAACTGTTGGCCATATTATGGCGCCGAAGATCTGTTATGATAGGAGTTGTGCTTCTTTGCACATTGTTGGGGCTTGTCTATTGTCTAATAACCACTCCTTTATTTGAGATCGATTCTCAAATAAGGCCCGGGATTACCGGTTATGACTCAAAAGGTTCTGAAGTCAGAAGCCTAACTCCAGAGGCCATAAAATTTTGGTTTTCCAAAAAGGGCTATTCAGGAATAATAACAAAAAAATCTTCCAATTTGTCTCGTCCCATTGATATAAAGGCTTCGTCCCAAAAAGATTCAGACATGGTTGATATATCTTTTTATTGGCCTGATAAAGATCAAGGCGTTGCAATTCTCAAAAAAATACTGCAGGCTTTTTCCGACACCTTAAACAAGAATATGCACCAAGAAATAGAAATCAACAAGAAAAAATTGGAAGAAAAAATCAGCAGACTTAAATTGCAACTTCAGCAAACCTTAAACATGCTTCAAGATCTGGAAGGACAAGTGCAACAGCGAAAAAATAACATAACCTTACTCGAGGCCATGATAATTACTTTAGACAAAAACAAGGTTCAAATGCAAAGGGCCAAAAAACGTATCGAGCAACAGGTAAAAAATGTTTATGATAATACAAATGAGTTGATAGAGCTGAGAAAAGAAATGATCAAGGCCGGTTCCAAGGCCGGGATAGATAAATTTGCCCTGTTAATGTATTCTAATATCGTCCAGCAAAATATTAGCTATATAACTAATCTGGAGCAAAGACTAGCTACTATTGAAAAAGAAATTAACGAATTTCATGTTAAAAAAGCGGAAAATAAAGGAGAAATTGAAAATATAAAAATTGAGATCCAAAACCTTACATCTAAATTAAAAAAAGAGATACCTCTCCGCCAAAAGTCCCTGGAAAAACAGATAAATATAGTTAGGGCTCAGGAAGCGGCATTACAACCAATCGAAATTA
>JAMOVR010000346.1 GCA_027061945.1 Candidatus Heimdallarchaeota archaeon | reverse complement strand
TTATTACTACTAAAGGTGTAGCTGATTTAGACGTAAATTTACAAACAAAAATTTCTAACTTCACTTTTAATATGCCTCTAACTTTAAGTTTGTTATTTAGTATGAGATTTCTGATAAAATATTCTAAAAGAATAATTTTGGAGGCTATATGTTTATTATTAATAATACACTTTTTATTTATGTTTTTGTTTGTTGATATTTATCTAATAAATATTGCCCATAAATCTGGACCAGAAGTTATGCTAGAGGAATACTTATGGGCTTTTGTAGATAATTTATTGATCCGTTTCGAGCCTTTTTTGATCGTTATTTATGTCTTAATGAGAGAAAGAATATTGTTTGCACCAACCCGCCAACGGGAGTCTTAAAGCATATCGAGCAATAAGAAGTGCATCAATAATATCAATTTTTGTATCACAATTAACATCACCTATTAGTAGATCTATACTTTCTTTTGAAGTTAAAATTAGTCGTGCTAATAATAAAGCATCAATAATCGATATTTCATAATCTCCATTAATATCTCCAGGATTGTTTGATAATAAATTGTAAATACTACGGTAGGCATTAGCTACGCATCCTTGGTATATAAACGAAGATAATTCCTCTTTTTTTATGCAACTAGTCCATAATAAATCTTTGATTTGTGTTGCCAATAAATGAGGAGAAAGACTAAATAATAGAGCTGCTATGCCAGAAACATTTGCAGCTGCAAAAGAAGTCCCAGAAATAAATTTAAAATTATTATTTAAATCACAAGTAAAAATGTTTTCCCCAGGTGCAGCAATATCTACATATTCTATCCCATAATTAGCAAATGTTGATAAATATCCATCTTGATTAACAGAAGTCACAACAATAACATTTTTAAGATTATAGCAGGCAGGATAAAGAGGATAATTCTCTAAGTTTAAGTGGTCATTTCCTGCAGAATTTACAAATATAATATTTTCCTCTAAAAGGGCTCTAATAGCTTCTAAAAGAGGCTCGTCTGCATCATAAATAGCCCAACTAAGATTAAAAACCATTGGTAAATGAGAAAGTTTTTTAATTTCTAAGGCGTAAGATATTCCTTTAAGGACATCAGAGATATAGCCTGATCCATATTGATTAAGAACTTTAATGGGTAAAATGATAGCGCGCGGTGCTATACCACAGATGCCCCAATTGTTACAAGCGGCAGAAATGATTCCTGCAATAGCTGTTCCATGTCCATTATTATCTTGTACATTGCCTGTATTTTCTATAGCATTATATCCATAATAATCATCGATAATGCCATTACCGTCATCATCTAAACCATTATAGCCGGGAGTTTCTTCATCAAGCCAATCTTCATTTTTATTTTTCCAAATATTGGATTTAAGATCTTGATGCTCTAAATCAATACCCGTATCTAAAATAGCAACGATTACTCCCTCTCCTTGAGAATATGGCCAACTGGTAGGAACTTTTAAAAAATCTAAATACCATTGTTTATAAAAATAAGTATCCCTCATTGTCTGATCTTCTGAAATAGAAAAGTCTGAAGAGCTTAATTCTTGACTTAAGACTTCTAAATAATTATTTGGAGACAAAAAAATTTCCCGATTAGGATAAAAATTAGATTTGTAAAAAATAAATGTTTTGTGAGGAGAGATAAAGAAAGTTTGAGAACCTATTTGAATATGTTGAGTATTAATAGCAAAAGACAACCCTTTTAAAGAAAAAACCAAGAAAATAAGAAGAAAAAACATATCAAAATATAAAGAGGGGGTTTTATAAAAACCCCCTCTTTATAAGAGATATCCCTAAACGGGTTTATACTTCCTGATGACGCCTACGCATATAGATCAAACCAGCAGTTAAGGCCAAAATAGAGAAGATAATCATCCCCCATTCAGTCATAGAAGGGACATTTTCAACTGGTTCTATAGCTGCTCCAACAGGATCATGAATAATACCAGAACGAGGATCTTCATCAAACATTTCATTATCAGTTATAGTGTAACTAATGTAAGCATAATCACCATCTCGCTTAGCAGGCCCTAAACGAACTAACTCATCTCCAGAAGCCTTATAAAAGGCATTAATCTTGTGTTCTTTATCAAGAACCCTAAGAGTAATTTGGGCCTGAGACGGAGAAGTAGCAACTACTCCTCCGAGGGTTTCTACCAATTGGACATCAAAAGTAACAAACCCATAGGGAAAAATTACTCCTTGAGGAGGATTAGCAGGAGAAATATTAGCCGGTTGAACATTCATAACCATAGCTTCATTCATTCCTACAGCAAAGACATCAAAAGAAGTACCACTAACCGCTGTCGCTCCGTGACCCACAACCGTTACCGAACAAGTTTTATCGGCATCCATAGTGATAGTACAGGTATCTGCTGAACCACACGAAGCACAAGCATCTCCCCAAGAGAAAATATAAGACTCATGATTTTTATCCAAAAATAAAGTGACTGTAGAACCTGCTTCAAATTCCGCAGAACATTCTAGTTGATCTACACAATTGATTCCAGAAGGAGTGCTAGAAATTTTTACACCACCGGTCATATTTTTCTTAACAGTAAGTTTTACTTTGGGGCCTTCTGATGGCGGAGTAATATTAGTAACCACATTAACGGTAGCCCCAATGCCATTGGTATTAGCGAAAGGAGTTCCTTCTTCATTAGACATAGCTACTACGTTAATCGTTAAATTCGTCGTTCCTTCTGCCTTGGCTTTAAAATGAAGAACCATTAAATGAAGCCTATTCCCTTGTTTGCCATTAACGTCGAAGCCACTTAGACCCCACTCTCCAGCCTCGTTGTTAGGGTTAGAAAAGTTATTCGCTAAAGCATCCGCACCAGGCTCCATACCATTATCGCCCTGGGTGGTATCTACCTCAATAATATTGCTGTCAAAATTGATAGTAATTTGAAAAGCCCCTAATTTTTGGGTTCCACTATCCGCATAAAGATTCAGAGTAAATGCCTCTCCTGGAGCAACATCTAATGGATTTGGTTCCAACCAGATATCTCCTTCGGCAGCCCAGACCCTCCCGGATAAAAGTAGAGAAACGGCAAAAAATAAAAGAGCCAATACACCCAATTTAATACGCATAACTCGCCTCCCTTGTTTAAAATTTAATTTTTTCCCCAAAATTTGGATAAAAAACAAAGGGTTTAACCCCCTTTGGGCCTTTTCAAATAACCTTTTAATAGAGGTTTTTGGCCCAAAAATCAAGAAATTTTTAAAAGGAAGAAAGATCTCCAATTTGGGATCCATGAGTTCCTTCAAGGTTATATTTCCCTCAATTTTTGGTGAAGTTTTTTCTACACATACTTGATGTTAAACGTTTCTACCACCCCCCAACATTTTCATAACGAAAGACCTTTCTAAAACACAGCTACATGATGCAAAATTTATACTCAAATTTGTCTTCTCATTGGGGACAATTTGTCCTCTGCTTAAAAGCAAAACCTATACCCAAAAACTCATTAGGGAAATGACCTCTCTATCTCCTTTTGAAATTGCTCCAAAATTAAGTCCTAAAATTTAAATCTTAACAGACTTTTATAGGTCTGTTCTTTCTATCTCTCTTTAAGCAATTTTCAGCAAATTTTCTTAAAAATCTTAAAATTTCCATTCTTGAGAAATGGTCCGAAAAGTATAATTTCCAGACTAAATAGCAAAGGATGGTTTATGAGCCTGCCCCAACTCCCAACTAGCTCCAGATCTCTCCCGGCCTATCTCACCGAGGCCCAGTTGAACGCCCTAGTCAAGGCCTTCCAAGCTTGGTTCGATTCAGCTTCGGGCAAATGGCGCCAAGCCCGGGCCAGACATTGGGCCGTCTTCCTTGTGTTACGTTTTTCTGGAGCCCGTTTGGGAGAAGTCTTGCGCTTAAACGACGAGACAGACATCAATTGGCGAGAAGGTGAGGTACGTCTCATCACCCTCAAGCGCCGCCAACGCCCTTACCGCACGGCCTTTTTACCCCAGAATGTCTTGACCGAGCTCTCCCGTCTCCTCGTGGAATTCCCTTCCCTCCGCGGGAGGCTTTTCCAGGTTCATGAACGCGTTTTTAGGAGGTATTTTGCGGCCCGGGGGCAAGAGGCAGGCCTGCCCCAAAAATTGGCCCATCCTCACATCTTGCGACATTCCCGGGCGGTTGAGATGCTCCGGGCTGGAGTACCCCTCTCCTTGATCCAGCAGCTTCTCGGACACGCCAGTCTCTTGACCACCAGTGTGTATCTCCAAATCTTCCAAGGGGAAGCCAAAGAGATCCTCAAAGAAAAGGGGTTGCTCTAAAAGAGCCCTATTGCCGTCAAATTTCCCTTAGGCGTCAAAAGCCTTTTGAGCCGAAAAGAATGCTTACCCCAATGATAGCCCAGATAACGGATCAGGGTCTGCCAAAAGAAATAGGGGAGGTAATGAGGAGCTCTTTTGAGGAGTTGGGAAGACATGAAACGCAAATATTTCCATCCCTCACCTTGCGCCTGGCCAAACTCCTCAATAATCCAAGGATGAAGCGCGTGAAAGGCGCCAATAGCCGCGTAACGCTTAAATTCTTCTCTGAGACGCAAGCGATGGGCGTGAAAGACCCTAGCCTCCGCCACATAGGCTACCTGAAAGCCTTGTTTCAAAATCTTGGCAAAGACGTACATATCTTCAGAGGAAGGAAGGGCTGGGAACCAACCCACCTGGGCCAAAGCCTCACGCTTATAAGCAGCAAAGGAATTCGAAGCAAAGACCGCCCGCAAGCCCAAGGTATGCCTATCCGCATAGGAAATGATCCTCGATTGTGGCGGGTAGTTGAACGCACGGTGTAAGGCCGAAAGGAGGCCCTTGTCTTTCGGGGCGATTTGGCGGCCGTAAGCCGCAGCGATTCGAGGATCCTCCAAAGGGGCTAGAAGCCTCTCCAAGGCCTCTTTATGGGCCAGGCGCGCATCTTGGGTAAGATAAACCAAC
>JAMOVR010000345.1 GCA_027061945.1 Candidatus Heimdallarchaeota archaeon | reverse complement strand
TCTTAACTCCGGAAATTTATTCAAATTGTAAAGCACCCGTTTCATGAACAAAAGCCTGTCTTTAAAATTTAAAAAAACATGGGCCTTGGTCTTTTTACCCCGCACAAATTGAAGGGCCTGCTCTAAATAATATAGCTCTACATCTGCTAGCACCAGTGGCAGATTAATTCCTGAAGGAGAAAAATCAGGAAGCTCTAAAGGAGCCCTATGCTCAGATATAATTTCCTCTAATATGATGCTCTCTGTTTCTTGGATTTTTTGTGCATTATTGTCTAAAGGAGCATCTTGCAACCGGAAGTGTGTGGGCAAAAGCTCTAGTGAGTTTTGCAGATCAGCCTGAATACATGCCTGAGCAATGGCATTTTGAAGCTGGCGAACATTACCGGGCCATGAATAGGAGTTTAACATTTGAATTGTCTCAGGAGCTAGGCCAGTTACTGATGTTTCATTTGTTTTTCGCCTTTGAAGCAGAAAAAATGAAGCCAAAAGCTCAATGTCTTCCACCCGTTCCCTAAGGGGAGGAACTTCGATAACTAAACGGTTAACCCTGAAGAAAAAATCTTGCCGTATTTTATTCTCTTTCACCAATCTTTCTAAATTTTGATTGGTGGCCATGATGATCCTTACGTCAACTTTCTTTTCTTGATTATCTCCTAAAGGCCTAAAGGACTGCTCCTGCAAAAAATGAAGCATTTTAGTCTGGCTCTCTAAGGAAAGCTCTCCTATTTCATCAAGAAACAGGGTTCCGCCATCTGCCTCTTCCAAAAGGCCTTTTCTATCAAATCGAGCATCAGTAAAGGCGCCGCGCCTATGACCAAAAAGAGCGCTCTCAAAAAAGTTGTCTGGATAATCAGCAGGTGAAATCTGGACAAAATTTCTGTCTGAACGAAGACTGGCCCTGTGAATAGCCCGTGCTACAAGCGTTTTCCCCACACCACTTTCACCAAGAACCAAAACAGGGTCGTTCAATCTGGCCACTGCCTTAATCATTCTTTTTAAATTGTTTATTGAGGCTGATATTCCAAGAATAGTATCATCAACTGTATCCTGTAACCGCAAAGTCAGCCTGTATTGGCGGGTAGCATTCTGAATGGCTATGTTCAAACGTTCAAGATCAAGATATTCCTTGGAAAAATAATCAAATACTCCAGCCTTTCCGAACTTAGCCGCAGTAGCAGGGCTTGTATCTACGCTAAACATTATTACAGGCAGGTCTGGAAATTCACTACGCACAAGCCCTAATACGTCCAAACCCTGCATTTTCTGGCCAGAAAAAGTAATGTCCAAAAGCAGGCAATCAATTTCCGGATGCGAATGGATATAGGGCAATACGTTATTGCTTTGAGACTCAAACAGAAAAGAAATTTGAGGAAGTTTTCGCTTAAATATCTTGTCCCAGCCAGCTATTTCCCATTCATCATCAGCCATAAGGACTGTGGGAAGGTCACTCATTGCCATCCTTGGATTCTATCTTATGCAGCCAATTATTATAAACGGACTTTAGCTTTTCAAGTTCCTTAAAAAACTCTGATGGATTGTCTAATTTTTCCTCAATCAGTCGTTTCAGATCGTTAGAAATCTTTTTTAGCTCTGAAGAGTTTGTATTGTCTAAAAGGTGAGCTAGCTTATCCCATTCTTTTGAAATGGCCAGAAGCCTTTTTTGAAGAGAAGGCCTGCTATCACTATCTTTTATCAATTCTTTCCATTCTTCCTCAGCCTTTCTTTTCTCATCTGAGTTGCTGCTATCTAAATCGTTAATAGTATAGTGAAGGGGAGAAATAATATTCACTAATGAATGACGAAGCTTGTGAAGCGAATCAATGGCATAGAGCCATTTAATTAATTTTTGGGGAATTTTTTCTTTTTGTTCTTCAGGTTCTTCAGATAAGGCTGAATACTTTTTTTCAAGGCCGGGAGAGAGTTTTTTTAAAATATCTGAAACATTTCGTGTAGAGTCTTCTTTTAATAACTCAAAGTTTAGCTCGCTAATACTATTAATGGTGTTTGTCATATTTAAGTCATGATCATGAAATATTTTTTTTAAAATGGGGTTAATGTCTTTGGATGAATTCAGGGCTTCTGCAATTTGTTCGGCGTATTCTTTTGCATCAAAATAAGAACAAAAAGTATATCTAACGCTGGGCTGAAGTTTATTAAGACATGTTTTAATAGATTCTATTTCCGTAGATCGCTCATCCAAGTTACCACTATAAAAAAATATATTTATTTGCCACTTTGTATATAGCTCCTCAATCTTTTTCAAAAATATAGAAAGGTCGTTTTCGCTCTCCTTATCATCTCCTTGGCCCAAGTGGAAGAAAAAAACGATAGAATTATATTCTTTCCTTAATTTATCCCACTTTTCATTTTCATTTTTGCCAAAACCGTTTCGATTACTAATACGCGATAGACTCTTTACAATATCGTTAAGGTTTTTATCTTTAAAAATTGATAATATCTCTTCGTGTCTAAGTTGCTGAGAAAAAGGATCTTTTACATAATCTATAATAAAAATTATCGTTTTGATTTTAGTGGAATTCATTAAAACTCTAGCCCTCCTCCTTCTTTCCCATCTTCATCGTCACAGTGACTTTCCTTGAATTCTAGCTCTTTCTTAATTAAGGTTTTGTCTATGCCACAAAATAAAAAAAAGATGGCCCTTTTAACTTCTTTTTGTGAGCAAATATGTTTTATCTTTTCGATATGATATGGGTTTTCTGGATATGACTTAATTCCTTTTATATCATATTGCTCGTTATTAAGGTTAGCAGCATATATAGCAAATAGTTCGTCATTAAGGAGGGCACTACTATTTGGGTCCACTAAATTCATAGGGTCTTTATCGTCCTGATATTTCATCATTAAATAACACCAAGTAAACCCCTTATCATTTTCCCTATAATACAATTCACAAGTAACCTTATTATTGGTAACTTGAATAAAGTTGTGTAAGTTTTCAAGATTATTATTGGATAAAGGGAACCATGGGATGTTGTCGCCAATAAACTCCTTACTATATGGAAAAACATATGGAATCTCTTTCTTTTTATTTAATTTAAAAGATATTACCAACTGTTTCTGATTTGGCAAAGTAATCCTTAAATTGTCTTTATTGTGATTCTGAAACCACCTAATTTGATTATACCACTTCACTGTATTATTGATGTGGGGCTGTTTTAGTTGATATTTCTTATCTTCTTTTAAGAAATTATTCTGCTTTAAGGGAAAATCTTTCATATATTTTTCTGCCCACTTGTTTAATTTTTCGTGATAGTCTTCTAAAGTCGTGTATAAGTGGGACAATTTCTCATAGCGTTCTTGCTGTAACGGTAAACAGTCATTGTCTTTCTGATGGGCAATTGCCGTAAAAACTTCATTTAAAAACAGCTCTTTAGTCAAAAAACCCGACACATTAAACCACATACCGTCTTCTATTCTATTCACTATATCCTCTAACTTTTCACGCTCTTTAAATCCTTCTTCTAAGGAATCAAGTTTCCCTTTAAGATACTTATATTTATTATATAAACTCTGATACATTTCTTTTTACCCTCCATGTGCCAAGGTATGCCCCCATTCTGTGAATATATCTCTTATAACACTCTCTTTATCCATATATGGAACCTTAAATACTCTACTGCTTATACACGACTGAATCCCCAATGCACTTTCCTGAAGACATTTATCAGCAGATTGTGACTGACATTCCTTACACGATTTTAAACAGTTATGTTTATTTAGATACTCACCTAAAAAATTACAGTAATCACGAGCCAATGCATCTAAGTTGTCTAGAGTTGCTTCCATTGAGAGCTTGTTGCAAACGTGACGAAGAACAATATGAAAGTATTTTGCTACTGCCTTAGTAAATGTTTCTTCCTTTTTATCCGACCTAAAATAGAGCGCACTTGCCGGCATTCGGTCATGCTCCCAGCGATGAACATATGAAATGAGAGGGTCTTTTGGTAGCACTCGCTCATCACTACGCCTTAAACATTTCCATGGTTGAAAAGTAAGGGCAACATCAACAATCTCACGAAATAAAAGTGTAAATTCATCTTCACCTTTACTTGAATTAAAGGTTGCTGCCATAAGATTAGCTTCTTGACCTTTAACAGCGTAATATGTTGTGCTGTTTGTAGAAAAAACTCCTATTATCAATCTTTTTAGGTCTTTTCTAGTTAACATCCCAAGCTCATTAACAAAATTCTCCCAATAAGGAATGCGGGGCAGTCCTTCCAAAGATTGTAATTTGTCTTTAAGAAAATAAGATACTCTGGGATTTCCTGCTAAAGAGACTCCCCAAAGGGGAAACACTGTAACAAATGGGATTTCTGTAAAAGTCTCTTTAGGATTAATATCATCATTCCTAATCCCAAGAGCTTTCTTATAATCCTCTTTTGCATATTCATAAATGCTTGAAGGCGGTTCAGCCAGAAAAAAGTTAAGGCTATCGGGACTATCAGGTACTAATGGAGAGCTATAGGCTTCTTTTAAACATTCTATATCAGACCCATGATTTATGATTTCTAGCTTGGATTTCAATTTATCGCCTAAAATTTCCTTCATAACAACATAGACTGGCAGATAAAAAAGGATAAATCCAAATTGATTAAGATAAATTTTGTCAAAGCAATAAAAAAGATTGCGCAGGTCTTCCAAGGCCTCCTCTACCTTATCATCAGCCTTATCCCATTCCCAGTCGTATGGTTGTTTGGTGTCAGCCATATTGATCCCTCTCCTCTATTATTTGATGCAAGGGTTGATTCTATATTCGACCACCTGATTGGTGTAGCGAATAGGTGGCAGGTTATCATATATTTCAAGCAACATGTTTTTGTGTTGCTGCATAAGGGTTCTGATATCATCGCGCAGTAACCAGTCTATAGATTCCTTTTCAGTTGCGGTCTTTAATTTGTCTGCAAGCTCAGGGTTATGCTTTTTTAAAGCAGTCATAACCAAGTGGTTTTTAAGATCGGATGTCCAGCGTGGCAATCTCCCTATTTTATCT
>JAMOVR010000344.1 GCA_027061945.1 Candidatus Heimdallarchaeota archaeon | reverse complement strand
TCGGCTTCAACAGCAGTTAATCTTGGTAGTTTAGGCAACTTTTACCTCTAAAGAAGTAGTCAAAATTTCCTTATTTAATAAAATCCTTTTTTTCTTCCTCATCCAAAGTTTCTAAATAAAGTTCTACAGTCTCTTTAAATATTTTTTTAGAACCTCATCTAAAGTATCCCCCTGAGTATGACAGCCTTTTAATTCAGGACAATAAGCATAATATCCAAATTCATCTATTACCGTAACTTTCATGTTTATACCTCGAATTTATTCTTCCTAACGCCCAACTCAGCGCCGGGCGATAGCCTGTCCGCTGAGAGGGTTGTTAGAACAAATTTTATCTTTTTATTATATAATTTACAAAAATCAATATTTTAATCACTATCATGCTAAAAAACTGACTCTTTTTGATACTTATAAATTTTTATTATTAGGATCTATAATTAATTTTGCTGCGATACTGTAAGGAATAAATACAAAATTTTGGGTTGAAGGATCATAATTTATTTCACCAAAAAATCTACAATATTTCTCATGTAACATTGGAATAATCGTGTCAGCAATATTTTCACGAATAAAAATCCTTATCTTGTAATCAACAAGATCTTTTTCTTCTTTAATAGGAAACATTATACAATAATTATCTCCATTATAATTTTCTTTTAAAATATATTCTTTCGAAAGATATGCACTCTTCAAGAATAAGTCTGTATTAATACCAAAAAATTTTGCAATTCTCAATAAATTACGTAATAAATCACCTGGCGCATTTATTCCGCTATCTGTCACTTTAATAAAATATTTAATTTTATCATTTAACTCAAAAGAGGTTGGGGTTCCAAAATGGCTATTTAATAAGTTTAGAAGGTTAAAAAATAACTTTTCACTATCTAATATGCTTTGTTGTACCGAGTCAAATGTCAAAAATAAAGGTGCTGGAAAAATATCAGATGATATATAATGGTTTAAAAGAACATTATGTATATTACTTAAAGTAATAACATCTTCAGTTGCAAATTTCTTTGAAATATAATTTAACATATTTTCCTTAAAATCTTTTTGATTTGGTCTGAAATTAAGGTTAATTATTCCAAGATTTAATGACATCTCAAGTCCTTTTATAAATTTTTCTGAACAAATTGCTTCCTTAATCTTTTTCTCGTCTATCCATATCGGGATTAAAATAGTTTTTTTCATCTCTAGTACCCTTCATAGTTTAATTATGCATTCTTACATCAAAGTTTTTTCCTAACGCTCAAGTTCACCCGCCCGCCGTATGGCGGGTCGGTGGAAAGATTTGTTATGTATTATTTTTAAATGAAAAATCCCCCCATTCTGTATCAACTTTATTTTGTTCATCTCCTTCTAAAAATTTCATCTCAATAGAATTAAGAAATTTAATAATGCTGGAAATATTGTTAAAAATCAAAATACTTTCGTTGTAATTTAAAATAGGATTGTCATGAGCAAAACTTCGATTATTTCTAACTTCATTAAATGCTTCTAAAATAGAAATAGATGATTTTAATATCCTTTCAGTCATTTGCGACTCTATCATTTTATTCTGCTTGAGAAATTTTACATATTCACCAAATAAACTGTGTATCGGTTTATTCTTATCATATTGGATTCCATGTTTTTTACATAATTGTCTTATATATTTTACAACAAAAGTATGCAATCTATCTAAAGCTACTTCAGGTTCATTTTTTTGAATACTCTCCCGTATAGATTTTGCTAAAAGAGAAAAATCTCTATCATCTATGTTTGGTTGAATTGCATCAATATGTTCTACAGGACTATCTTGTCTAAGTCTCTTTGCTATTTTACAACAGTCGTTAAATAAAATTTGTTCTTCTTTCGTTATTTCTTGATAATTTGTAGTTTTTAATGTCTTCCAATATTCTAATAGAGCAGATATTAATTTCCCAACAATATAATTTGGCTCTTTAGCCCAAAATGCTCTTAATCTGTTTGCTTTTGAACCACTTGCATATGCATATTTATCGTCATAAATATCAATACCTGTACAATCAAGAATAAATTCTTGAAAAGTTCTATTAGTAAAGTCGAGAACATAACCAGTACTCATTCCAAACAATTTTTCCAGCTTTAATTTATCTATAGGTGTTAAATCAGACATAACTAAATATTTGTTTTATTCTTAATAAAAACTTATTTTTTGTATAACTTTTACATTGATTAGCTACTGATATTTTTCGATAGAAAAATATTTCGGCTTTAAAGTTTTTTGTATCAAGGGTCGAAAGTATTGTCAATAATGAAGATTGGCTAGCGTTACGCTGTATAGGTCTAAAATTTTTGCTAATGAAGACAGTGTAGATTATTCTGAATAACGTTATACATTTCTGGAAAAGTTTCGAAAATTTTTGGGAAAACTGCCCATCTCCCCTCAAAGCTAGACCTTTCTATATCCTTTGGATAAAGAAGGCCTTGCGCTTTAATAAAATCAAACTTCAGTAAATGATTCCAGAAAATGATTAAAAAATTACTCAAATCCTGCCAGAGACTTCTGTAGCTTTGGAAGGCTTTTACGAAGATTGGAAGCTCCTTTAAAGACTCCAGGTTACGGAACTCATCATATTCAGAGCTTCTGTTTTAGCTTGGGAAAAGGGGTTACGAGGTTATGATGCTACCCATCTAGCTTCCACACTCGTGTGGCAAAAATATTAGAAGAACTGGTGATCATGGCTACTTTTGATCGCGACTCTGGGAAGCAGCTAAGTCCACCGGGCTTGTAATGTGGCTCAAAAGTTGCCCTGAACCTATGCGGTCTTGAATTGCGAAATAATATCTCCTCAACGTCCAAAATTGCAATCACTCAATTCGGGTAAAACTAGCTCCTGGCCTCTACTTCTATTCGCTCTCCGTTGCCAGAGATGAGGGCTAACATAAGGGAGAGGTAGTCTCGCAGGTGTCGGGTAATGAGAAAGTTTTCCTTGACAAACTGATGGGCCTTACGCCCCATCTCAAGCCGTTTTTCTTTGTAGAAAAGGAGATAACGAATACGAAGGGCCGCTCCTTCTGGGGTGTGCACTAAGAACCCTGTGTGATGGTTAACTACCTGAATTCTGATACCCCCGGTATCTCCGCCAATGACTGGTTTCCCTTTCCAAAGAGCCTCGGTGACCGTAAGGCCGAAACCTTCCCGAATGGACTTCTGAAGCACCACGTCTGCTGCCCGTTGTAGGGCATTCACCGTACGGTGGGCTTCTGGCGGGAGATAAAGGATGTGTATATCCGGGTGATCCTTGGCCGCGGCCAGAACTTCATGATAGATGATCTCCCCTTCAGGATCATCTGCCGCTCCGCCACCAGCATAGACCAATTGAAAAGGAATAAACTTCATGGCCATCAGACCAGCCCGAATTACTCCCAAGGGGTCCTTGAAGCGATCAAAACGAGAGATCTGTAAGACTAGGGGTTTGTTAGCGTCCAGATTAAAGCGCTCAAAAACTCCTTCTACCTCATCAGAAGGAAGTTCCATGTTTTTTTCCGTTAGGGGATCAATACTCGGGGGAATGATGTATTGAGGGTGCGGCAGGGGCTGGGTGAAATCAGGCATGGAAAAAATACTCGCATCGTAATTGCTCACGATGTTTCTCAAGTATCGCCAGACAGGACGATACGGCCGACTCAAGTCTATATGACACCGCCAGACCCATTTCCCTTTACGCTGAGGGCACAAGGTAATGAGAAAGGCCGGTTGAGGATCGTGAATAAAGACAAAATCAGCCTCTTCTAGAATTTCTTTCAGTTTTTCGTATTCACGACGGTTATTCTCTTCATAGACTCTGACCGAGGCCTCGGTAAACTCCACCGGATGCCCCTGAAGGGCATTGTGAATACTCTTGGTCACTTTGAAGAAGTCTTCTTCCCCGGAGATCACTTCCCAACGAACATTAAGCCCCAGGGCCTGCATCAGAGGGACCATACTATGAAGGATCTCGGCCACGCCGCCACCGTAACGGGTAGAATTGACATGGACCACACGAGCCGCTTGCAAGTGATGGGCAAGCTGTTTCAGTTGATCGATGACATCGGTGCCAACTATGGCTTCGTATCGAGCAAGGAGTTCCCCATCCATCCTATTTACTCACCCCAAAATATCGTCTAAAGACCAAGCTCAATTGTTCGCGAATCTCGGTCAAGGTCAGGAAATAAGGATCTATGGCCGCCAGTTCAGCGGCTAGATCATCATATTGAGGGGAAAAGGCTTGAAACCAAGCGCGAAAATCATCGATTCGATCAGGAGTTCGCCGACGGGCATCGATAAAGTGATAAAAGATACTACCCTGGGAAAGAGTAGGAACGATTTCTACTAATTGCTGGGGTTCTTTTACCCGTTTGCCGGTATCAAGGACGATGATCTGGCTCTTGACGAAATAAAAAGGAGCCGCGGCCTTGCGCCAAGGAAGATCTCCACTCTCATCCACTCGTTCTTCGATGATATTGATCAGTTCTTCCCGTAATTCTTCTAGATTACGAAATTCATGCGGGGCAATAAGGTTGAGACGTTCAGCCAGGATCCAATCGTGTAAATCTCGGTGGGCCCAGGCGGCGAAGTCATTATGAAACTCCGGGTGATCAAAGCTTGGGCGGAGTTGTCTGGCCCAGAAGTGATAATAAAGACAACCTACTTCTACCTCGCGTAAGTGCTCCAAAAGCTCGGCCAAAATATAGGCCTTAACCCCTGTGGAGATAGAGACCAAGGCACAATCTTTAACGGCAAAAGAGACGGCATTTTCAGGCGTTTTCTCTTCGGACATGAAACATCTCTTTTAAAAGATTTCTCACTTCTCGACAAAAATCAACGTTAAATCGGGCCCGAGAAACTCCAAAGCCCACCTTGATGGTATAGCCATATTCTGGAATGACCTCAAAGAGATCCTCATCGGTCCAATCATCTCCTGCAGCCAGGATGAATTCATAATTTTCCTTCTCCAAGAAGTATCGCGCCGCTCGACCTTTATTTACGTTGACCGGCTTGACCTCGATCACCTTGTTACCGTTTAAGACCAAAAGATCAAGGTTTTTGGTAATATCAATCAAGGCATCTCTTAATT
>JAMOVR010000343.1 GCA_027061945.1 Candidatus Heimdallarchaeota archaeon | reverse complement strand
AATTTAGATTATTATCTAATTCTCATTAACTACTTCGTATCTAAAGGGAATACCTTGTTCTGCTTTTGATCTTAAGTCTTTTCCTATTTTTGTCGATTTTTTAAACAATATTTCACCATGGTCATTAACCGTAAATGTTCCATAAAATTTATCCCCAATATAAAGGTGTATTTCTTTTCCAGCAATTTTATAGGGGAACTTCAAGACAACATGTTTTTTACGGATTTTTATAGGAATTCCGTCTAACTCGTTAGTATCCCCATAATTTGGAGTTATGGGTTCTTCTGTTTCAAGTGGTAGTACGTCAATAGGAACACCAAGTTTCGCTTCTAATTTTGAAATTACTTTGCCACCTTTCCCAATTACTTTAGGTATTTCAGATCTCGAGACAAGAACTTCTACGATCCCATTATATACCTTAATTTTAAACGGACCACTAATGATTCTAGATAGCTCCTTTTGAACGCGAGAGATGATACGTTCTTCTTTTTCTTTCATTTTATCAGTAGTTTCAGAAATCGGCATCATTACTATCTGTTCACCAAACGAATACATCTCATATAAAAGCTCATTATTAAGGAAATCACGGATTTCAACTACAGGCCTTGCTAAGCCTTCATCTGTAAAACCAGTAGGCACTTTAACAACCATTTGTAAAGAATAGATCGTTTTTACATGTCCCCCTTCAATAAAAATAAGTGTATCAACAATACTTGGGATCAGTCCTACATCAACACGTCCAATGAAACGCTGTATAGCATCAATAGGTCTTGTAGCATGAACAACACCAACCATTCCAATACCAGCTAGTCTCATATCTGCAAAGACTTCAAAATCTCTAGTTTTCCGCATTTCATCGAAGATAACATAGTCTGGTCTTAATAATAATAAAATATCGCCGGTATGTTCGGGATCATTATCTAAAATAGTATACTGGGTGATACGGTCATCTACTACTAAATCTCGAGGTTTTTCAATTGTTTTGACAATTTTGTTTTTATCAGCAAAGAACAAAGCAATAGCCGCTGCAAACGTTGATTTTCCTGCACCAGGTGAACCCGCAATAACAACACCCTCTGCTTTGTTCCCTAAACGTTCTAAAACTTTTTCTGGCAAGTTATAATCTTCGATACGTTTGCTAGCTATTGGCTTAACGATAGTGATCTCTAATGAATCACTGAATGGAGGGTGTGAAATCACAACTCTCATATTCTTAACTTGTAAGACTTGAACATTTTCACGATCTTCTTCAATAAAAGAATCATCTTCTTCTTCCGCCATTTGAATTAAGTCATCAGCAAGTTGCAATAATTCTTCTTCATGGAGCGGAACTTCGTCTAATACTACTAATTCCCATTCACCAGGGATCCCTCTTTTCGCCATTGGGGGTGCACCAGCACGAAGGTGAAGACTCATGGTATAATCGTCTAATACACGATAAACCCATTCAAGCATCATATTTTACAACCTAACAAATTACCATAATTAAGAATATGTAACTTTTTAGATAGCTATCAAAAATAAAAAAACAAACAAAAAAAGTAATTCTTAATAAGTTAAGATAGTTATTTTTGGTAAACTACACTTTGCTTTCGCAAGGGAGTTTACACCTCTATGAGCGCAAGCATATTTACTATACCTTAAACATCTTGGAGCATTGTCTAGACGCTCATGTTTATACTAATTTTTTCTACCTTGCAAGCGGTTTCCTTGCGGTATTTAATAAAAATTTCAATAATAAAAAAAATATGTCTACAAGATAGTTTCGTCCCTAACGATAATTTTTTCTGGGATCAGTACAAAAGCACTATTGGTTATGGCGCGGTCGCCTAGCCCGGTAGGGCGAAGGCCTGGAGTGAAGTGTCCCTGATAGCCTTTGGGGTTTTTCCCCGCGGGGGTTCAAGTCCCCCCCGCGCCACCAATATAATTTAAATTCTTGAGGGAGACAAATATAACATAAGAAACAAACAGTATTCTCGAGCGGTTTGGTATGATGGAACCCAATTATCCTAAAAGCATCTTACTCATAGAAGACGCAGAGCCAGATATTATCCTATTTAGAAGAGCGATCAAAGCCTTGGGATATAACATTAAGATCAAAGAAGTCAGAGATGGGATCTCAGCATTAAATGAATTAAAAAATAATAATAATGAATATGATCTGGTAATTTTAGATATAAACCTGCCTCAAATAAGTGGTTTTGAAGTAATACAGAAACTAAAAAATGAAGGCATTGAATTACCAGAAATAGTCGTTTTAACGTCTTCCGACTTGGATGAAGACAAGGAAAATGCAAAAAAATTAGGTCTTACGAAATATTATATCAAACCCATGAATTTTGCAAAATTTAAAGACTTAGTAAAAGAAATGCTTGAAAAAGAAATGAACTAACTGTTTTTGTTAAATAATGGAAATAAATTAACAGAAAAACTTTACAAATCTAAATAATTAACATAAAACTAGATGATTAGGAAGGCAAGATTTGCTGGATCATGGTATGCAGGGGATCCATTAGTATTAAAACAAAACCTCAAAGAATTCTTTTTAATAGGTCCTGGAGCGATACCCCAAAGAAAAAAGGACATTGGATATAATGTAATAGGGATAGTATCCCCTCATGCAGGACATATTTATTCGGGATGGATTGCGGCGTATGGTTATTTTGACGCTAAACAAACAAAAGATCCTGAGACAGTATTTCTTATTGGACCAGATCATTATGGTGCTGCAAATTATCCAATAAGCATTTATAATGAAGGCGCATGGGAAACACCATTAGGGAATTTACCCATCGATGAGACAGAAGCAAATCGGTTATTAGATCTTTTGAAGATACCACCGGACCCAGAGGGTCATATATTAGAACACTCCTTAGAAATCCAGACACCGTTTATCAAATTTTTATGGGAGGACACTAAGATTGTCCCTATTATTATGGCAGATCAATCTTTTGGTAATTCCATAAGGCTTGCAGAAGCACTAAAACAAATATTTGTTCCAGAGAAGCACTTAATTATCGCAAGTTCTGATTTCTCTCATTATATTTCAGCTAACGAAGCCAAAAGAAAAGACATGGCAGTAATAGAATTGATCATCAATAAAAAACCAAAGGAAGCCTATGAGCAGATAATAAAGACGAAAACAACTCTTTGTGGGTATGGACCTATTCTTTCACTAGTTAATTTAACTAAAACATTTGATAATTCTGAGATTGTTCTTCTTAAATATGGAAATAGTGGAGATGTAACCGGAGATTACACACAAGTGGTAGCCTATGCTTCAATTTCTTCTAGGTTGAAGTAAGCCACACTTTCCCCGAAAACACTTCCTTTGCTATAAGAAATAATTAGAAATGAAGTTTATGAGATCCTCTTCACTGACGCTATAGGCAATCCCTGTCCTGTCTTCAAAATGTTTAAAGTCGTATTGTAGTACCCATCCGCTTCCCAGCCACGCAAAGGACAAACAACCTGTCACTCCGTCAGTCTTATGTATATCCTTTCTCCACAAATCCTATCCCTTATATTCTGACTTTGGCTTTCAACTTATTTTCAACATGTTTAGTGTTTGTTATTTATCCGTTTCAGTTCAGTTTCAGAGGTGGTGAAGAAATATAATGGGGCAAGAACGCTCCTTTCCACGGTTTTTGTTCTTTATTGTGGGATTTTAGTCTTTTGCGTTTAGTCTTTTTTTTAGAATGTGGATGTTTTTTTGTGTCTAGCTAGTTTAGGAGTTGTTTGAATAATATATACTAATTCTATTAAAAACTATTTTTTTCTCAATCCGCTTACATACACAATTAATTATTTTTAAAAAAATTGTTTTTATTAATCATTTTTCTTTTTGCTTAGTGTGTTTAAGTATGATATTTTTCAGATATATTTGTGAAACACGATAATGAATTTAATGAATTTGAAGATAATTTATTTTCGGAAATAATTAATGATGATACTACTAAATGGCTATCAGATGTTCTTTTTGGGTTAGGTTTTCAAGATCTACTTAGAGAAAGGACTGTTGAAGCCTTTAACGAATCTGGAGTTAGTATGGAATATATTGATGATATTTTAGAAGAAATAATTTTTTCATCTCGAGACCGAGGAGATAATTTTACTGCACAGACTGCAGAGTCATTACGTATCTTAATTAAAGCCTTGTTAGGGAAGCCTGTGTTTCCTTGGGATCCTTCCCCAGACATTGTTATTTCTAGAATTATTAATTATTTTGCTACTGTTGGAAGATCTTAATTTGTCTATATCCTTTTTTCATCTTTTGTTTTTATAGGTAAAAGATAAAATTCTTGTGAGTATAGATATTAAATAGTATTGAATTAAACCACTATATTTAGGTAGTAATAATAGTAATAATATAAACTGATAGAGAGGTAAACTTTATGTTCCCAGAAGACCTATTAAATATGCTCCCACCATCAGGATTGAGTGTTGCTTGGAAAGCAATTATTTATGTTTCAATCATAGAAATATTTCTTCTCTCTTTAGTATTTTCGTTAGTAATTAAAAGAAAAAGTTTATCTAGCGCTTCTTTCGAAGAGCCCGTATCTATTACGTTAAAGATTTTGGGGCCTAATGCTGATAGACTTGATGTTATTACTGGACTCCGTGTTGAAATTGCAGGATATCAAGCGGCACTAGAAACACTGAAAAATGCTATGGATAGAAATGAGATTTCAGAACGTGCATATCACGCTTTGAAATCATATTATGATCTTAAAGTTGATGAGGTTAAAAATAGTCTAACTATCTACAGTGACACTACAATATTAGATATTGACGAGGAACTTTCACAAATTGAATTAAGTGATGAAGGGATTGCAAGCTCAGATCTTAACGAGATCGAAGGTGCGTTAAGTGGGCTATCTATTGGGGGAGCTCCTCCAATAACCCCGCCAGGTGCACCCCCAACTTCAACTTCTTCTGCTTCAACTCGTCCAACGATGCCATCTCCATCTGCACCACCCGCACCTCCTGCTCCGCCTAGCCCTCCAGGTGCTACGCCTTCTGTACCTCCTACCGCGCCTAAACCCCCAAGTCCTCCTGCAGCGCCTCCAAGTCCACCTTCCGCCCCTGTTTCCGCTCCCAGA
>JAMOVR010000342.1 GCA_027061945.1 Candidatus Heimdallarchaeota archaeon | reverse complement strand
CAGCCTGAAATTGGAGCTGTTCGGGAGGCCTTTTTCCTCTCTCAAGCAAGCCAGAAATATCATGTTTATGCTGCTCCAAAGGGCGATTTTCAAATAGAAAATTATATTTTTGAAGTAGGCGGTCAAGACAAACAAAGAAGCCAGATTAGAGAGGCTGGGGAAAGGGGCTTTCTTCTTGTAGATAATCTTGAAGTTGGTGCAGGAAGAAAAATTCCCCTTTACCTCACAGGGTTATTTTTCTGATCAAGTAGATGCAATTCTAGAATAGAAACCTCGATAAAATCGTTTTCAGCACTTTTTAGAGTCTTGCACTTATTTTTTGTGAATATGCTCAAAATTTTTCATGTTCCTATCAATAATTAGGGGCAGGTCTAACTTTTTTCTATTTACTTTGCGCCCTTCCATGGCTTCTGCCTTAAAAAGGCGCTTTAGATTATATTTTGAAGTCATGTTTGAATCTATTTTTCTTCAGGATTTTCAGCAAACTTGAAAAAACTTCTCTGCATCCACCATAGGTATATGAAATCCTTCAGAAGAAGATAAATGCAGATTCCCGCCACAAGGACGAGGATCATGCCGCAAGACCCTATTTTCTGATAGGCGGGAAGAAAAACTGAATAGTAGTAATCAATAGTATTCATTTTGTTTTATAATTTCCTTCATTTTTGATTTTCTTTTATAAAAGACCTAAAAATTCGCTAAAAACTGTTAGATAAGTCTGTTTTTTAGACCTTGGCCCATAAAATTTTCTAGGTTTTCCGGCTAATGGACAATTTCTTCTGCATAGAGCACAAATCACGGGATCAATAATTATCCGCCCAGTTTTAAGGCATATTTTATGATCATTTTCTTTATGCATAGTTCTATCCTATTGGTTAGTTGTTCCTTTCTCCAAAACCTTCAAGACATTTGGCTAAAGACGAAATTCCTGAACTTTTAATAGGAATGAAGGGCTTGCCAGATTTTTTGCATATTTTTTTCACACAAATACATGCTTCATGACTTATGCAGTCCAAGGGACATATTACTGCATCAGCCTTGGACAAAAGAGATGGCAGCCGATGGACAGACACCTCCTTACCCCCATCATGATGAAACAGGACTGCTCCATGTTTTTGGGCTATTTTTTTATAATATGGAATAAGAGAATTTTGACCACCTACGTATAGCAAACGTTTACCACACAAATCAGGGCCAGGGCACTTTTCAGTGTTTTTGTCTTTACAGCTGCAAACTTTTGATGTGGTTGGTTTATTTAATTCATTTTTTAAAAATCTAATTTGCTTTCTAATATTTTCAGTTTCTGATTCCAGTTTTTCAATTACAGCCTCTTTCTTTTCTAAAGAATGGATAAGACGGAGATTTTCCTTTTTAAGCCTCTTTATCTCTTTGTTAGTTATTCTCTTGTTATTTGTAGCCTGCCAAGATCCATCTTTTAATTCCTTTACATCAGACTTGGATTGCGTTTGTGAAGCGTTATCATTGGTTGCCCATTGATGCATCATTTGATTAAGGAGTTTTTTAGTAGAGGCTTGTATCTTAGCTTCTTTTTCTAGTTCTCTAATTCTAGTCAACAATTCCTTTTCTCTGCGCATGAATTCTACATATTGTTTTTCCATACGGTCTTTTAAACAAGCAGCTTCTTCTACTAGATTCTGGAGCTTTGTTTTATATTTGAAATGCTTAGGGACAATATAATGTGATAGCATGTGTATTTTTCCATAAATTTTTTTGATCAATGCTTCTGATGCAGAAGGGTGTGTCATTACTGCCCAGTAAGAACCGCTAATTCTATCGTTTTGCATGTCAGCAAGGAAAAGTTCCCAAATGGAATCATCATCTTTTAGTTTAGTGTATTCCTTGACTCTATTTTTATATTTTTTATCCAGATATTTGTTTATGAATTTGCTTTCCCCTGATTTTTCTGAAGAGAGGCTTACCAAGAAAATATGGAGTTGATGTTCATGATGATATGGTTCATCTCCTGAGGGAGAATAAGAAAATTTTCTAGCAAGTTTCTCTACATCATATTTACTCAAGCAAATTCCTATTATTGAACAATGGTATCTGCTTTCTAGTTCCCAGATTTTTTTTCTTGTGAGAAGCATCATTCTTACCTCACTTGCGCTTTTCTTGATTATTTTGGTTACAATAAAAAATTTAGGCAAGCCTAACATTTTTCTCACAAAAAATCAACATGTTTGGTAGTGGCTAAATAAATTTTTTTGCCACAAGAAGAGCTTTTCCATAATTTTCCGGCAAATGTAAATGCAATCCATCTTTGGTTGTTATGACTGTTTGAGCATGTTTGGCAAGCCTTAAATGCTCTGCATTTTGAACGTTGTCTAAAATCAATATAGTCCCTGGACGGATCCCCTTGCTTTTTATCCTTTCTTGTGCTCTTTGGCCTCCTAAAATTTCAGTAACAAGAAATTCCTTTCCAGAAGGTACCAGGGCAAATTGCAAGGTTTGGCCATCAACTCGTCCAAGAAGCTTGGCCGCATCCCCTTCGGAAAGAACAGTGGTGCCAATCCCTTTAATAATGGTGTAATAATTCATATGGGGCAGCGTTCTTTCAAACATAATAGGTTCATTGGGTGAAATTCCGAGCTGTTTAAGGGTGTTATATAGGGCTTTGCCTCCGATAATACCTTCTATATGACCAGTTTCTCCTGGTTTCATCTCTAGTAAAGGGATTTTACGACCATCATCAAGATGAACAATGGTTTTAAGCCCCATTCCTCCGCCTATTACTACAGGCCCTTTTTCAGATCTTATTCGCACTGCCTTGAGCTCCAGTGAATCATCGTTGCGGATAATTTCTGAACCGATACCAAGGCCTATTTTTTCGAGCTTTTCAGCCACGGTATCATCTTTTATGCCTTTAAGAATCAAAGGAGTTTCAAAAGGCGCTTTTGATAGTGGCACCACTGGTGACACCATTTTTAAAAGTTGACTATTCATTTTCAAATACCTCCCCTGACATGGCAACTCCTGAAATAAAGCAGTATGAAATGGTTCCTACAGTAGTCATATTATGCAGCACTGCTGAAGCAAGAGGGGAAAGATTTCCGGTTATAGCCCCTAACAAAAATAGGGAATTGAGACCGAAATTGGCATAAAAACCTTTCCTTAGAGTCTTCATGTTATTAACTGCAGCCTTACGTGCTATCAGCAGACCGGTAAGGTCTTCCTGCAAAAGGATGACTTGGGCTGCGCCTTTTGCTAGGTCTGAGCCAGATGGCATACATATTCCAACCTTGGCGGTAACCAGAGCAGGTGCATCATTTACACCATCTCCCACAAAGGCAGTCTGAAATCCTTTTTTATTAAACATCTCTATCTTTTTGGCCTTTTCATCAGGCTTCAGCTCCCACAAAATTTCATCAATTTCAGGAAGAGCCTTCTTTAGGGCAAGGGCAGCATTTTTATGATCACCTGTAAGCACTACTATTTTTGATATTCCCATTTTTTTTAATGTTTTTAACACGCGCCTAGCTTCAGGTCTTATACGATCCTTTAAAATGATGATGCCTGCAGGACTTTGGTCCCGGGCAACAAAAAGAAGAGTAGAGCCTTGTTTATAGAGTCTCTCCACATTCCAATTTTCAGAAAAAGAAATGCCTTCATCCTCTTCAATAAAATGACGCGAGCCCACTAAAATGCGCTTATCTCCCATATAGGCAGACACCCCATGAGCCACTATAAAATCCACCTGGCTCATGGCAGTGAAGGGAATGCTCTGTTTTTTGGCTGCATTTACCACTGCAAGGGCCACCGGGTGAGCATAGTGCTGCTCAGCGCTAGCTGCCAGAGAAAGAAGCTCAGACTTTGAAATTCCCAAAGCTGGTATCAAATCAACTACTTCAAGCTTTCCTTCAGTCAATGTGCCGGTTTTATCAAAGATCATGGTATCAACTGCTGCAAGATTATCCAAGGCAGTTGCCCCTTTTATAAGCACGCCGTTTTTTGCTGCATTATACATATAGGCCTTGGTGGCCACAGGGTTCATCAGCTTTATAGCGCAAGAGTAATCCACAGTCAGAACTGAGGCGGCCCTGTTTGGATCCCCTGTTACAACAAAAATCCCCAGTCCAAGACCCAATGTTACAGGCACCAGGGAGTCGGCTATCTCTTCGCTCTTTTTTTGAGATAGAGATTTTGTCCGAACTGACTGTTCAAGATATCTTTTTATTCTGGCCATGGTAGTATCAGAACCAGACCTCAAGGTCTCTATCCTGATTCTACCTTCTATGACAATGGATCCTGCAAGTATTTTTTTCCCTTTTTCTACATGAACAGGCCTTGATTCCCCGGTTATACTGCTTTGGTCTATAAGTGCATCTCCTGATACTACAATGCCGTCAACAGGAACGGTTTCTCCTGCACCGCATACAACTATATCTCCCGGCTTGATTTGGGCTATTGGAACAGAAACTTCCTGCCCATCTATTTCCACCCAGGCCTCTTCAGAACCTGACTTTACCAAACTTTTTAGCAGAGCAGTGCTCTTATCCTCGGACAAATCTTCTAAATAGTCACCCAATGTGAGCAAAAATACTACAGCATTTGCTGTAAAAAAATCCTTGCGCATCAGACAGAAAATTAACACGGCAGAATCAAGCACTTCTACCTTTAACCCCTTTGTAAAAAGGACAACAACGCCACGCAAAATGGTGGGAAGCGTGGTGGCAAAGGTGATTAGATATTTAACTGGACGGGGAAAAAATTTGATAAATAGACAGGCTGCTCCCAAAAACAGCAAAGTAAAAGGATTTACTCTATAGGTGAACCTCTCCTCTGGCAGAAAAGCTTCCTCTGGCGCTGCCTTGCAAAGCTCGAGGATTTTCAATCTTGTTTGGGCTTTACCGTCATAATTCACAATCGCACTTGCGGCCAACCGGTTTATACGGACATTTTCCACCCCTTCAACATTGGCCAAGATAGCTTCCATGTATCCTGGATCAAAGCCTTTTTTTAGAAAATAGGGGCAGCGTATTCTGATTCTCTTATCCAGTTCATGGACTATTTGTGCGTTATTTTTTTGGGCTTTATCCACAGCTCTCTACGCCTTTTGGTATGTATGTTGTAGTGCCATACCGCAAAACCGGTCATGACTATCCCCCACCATGTA